>DAOVCF010000046.1 GCA_030670165.1 Candidatus Stahliibacteriota bacterium
CTCACCCACTACGGACTGGCAAGCATCACCACTCTTTATAGGAGGGCGAGATGACGGTAAGGTCTCATCCGAAGGAACTATAGACGAGATAGTGATTCTCCCCAGGGTTCTTGATACCAACAAGATCCGCGCCCTCTTTGAGCGCAGAAAGCCTTTGATCGCCGAAGTGGAGATTCACGTGAGCGAAGAAGAAAATACCATTTCACATAGTGGAGCAATAGGCAAACTCCTTGGCCCATTGGGAATCAAAACTTCCTCCACCACTATTACCCTAGGGGTACCCTATGAAATAAGTATCGGTGTTTATCTTTTCGATGTCTGCGGACGAAGGGTTGCTACCCTACTTACCCCTCAAAAGATTAGGGGTAAGGTTGAGCTGCGCTGGCCTGCTGGAATACCCAACGGTGTCTACTACTTGTTTGTGAACTTGGATGGAGAGGCCTTCTCCCGCAAGGTAGTACTCTTTAGATGAAGGCTTCCCACGAGCGGGTGCTTTGCTTTCCCGGATCGCTCCTGGACGAGCTTGGCGGGTTTCAGGGATTTCGCCATGACGACGGCACGTTGCTGGAGCGAATCCTTGCGAGCGGCCAGGCAAGATTCATTGAAAGGGGCAGGGCGGAGGAAGACCCATCCTTCAAACAGCTCATCCCCTACGTGGTGATGATTTGGAAGGATAAGCTGCTTTTCTACGTAAGAGGTAAAAAGACAGAAGAAGGCAGGTTGAGGTCGTTGGGATCTGTGGGGATAGGCGGACACGTAAGCGTAACCGATCAGACCCTTTTTGATCGGAGTATAAGGGAAATATTTGCAGCCGGACTGAGGCGTGAGGTGACAGAAGAGGTGGAGGTTCAAACCGAGTTCGCGGAGCGGGTAGCGGGGTTAATAAACGACGATTCCAACCCGGTAGGCAGGGTTCATCTTGGGGTGCTGATTTTATGGAAGCTGGCAGAGCCAAGGGTTATAAAAAGGGAACGCTCGATTACCTCACTCGAATTCTTAACTATCGAAGAACTACGGAAGCGAAAAAACAAACTCGAAACTTGGTCGCAGATCGTTGTGGACCACTGGGAAGAAATGAACGTTGGTCTTCGATGAAGGCGAAAAAATCGGTTGGTAAAAACAAGAGGCGGAAAAACCGCCCCGCTTCTTTTTATTCAACCTCGTATTCGTCTACTTGTCCAATCCTCGGACCTTGACCAGGTGGGTCGAGCAGGAGATGCATGGATCGTAGGCGCGTGCGATCATCTCCAGCTTGAGTTCGACACCCTCGGTATCACCTTCTTTTACGAGATTCTCTGCAGCCACCCTTATGTGTTCCTCCATCATATCCAGGAACTGAGCGGTGGGTGTGACGATATCCGCGTGAATCACCTTTCCGTCAGCTATCTCGTAGTGATGGTAGAGCGTACCGCGCGGCGCCTCGACCGCGGCAGAACCTGCACCCCTATCGCGGGATGGCGCAACGATTTCAGGGTCTTCCTCATAGGCCACAAGCTTATCTACGATACGAGGCACCTCTTCAAGCGCCCATACGATCTCGATCGCCTGCGCAACGTTGTTGTACATCGGGTTGCGAATCCATGAGAGGTTGTAGCAGCGACGGAAGTGCTCGCCGGCAGCGCCGTCAAGACGCTCGCCCAGAAGGTTGAAGCGTGCAAGCGCGCCAACGAAGTAAGGTTTGTCCTGGAATCGGGAGCGCTTGGCCATGGAGTGCGGCACCACCCGTTCGTTGGTCAGCTTGCGGTAATCCCACGCGTTGAACTCCTCGCCAGTAGAGACGAGTATCCGGTCGCCAACCCAGCCGTAGCGGTCATGCTCGGGCTTGATGCACATGAAGGTCATCCCTTCCTCCATGTAGGTGGGCTGACGCAGGTTGCGAAGTATCTCAACCCCGCGCTCGGCGTCAGGAATCAGTGACTCCGCCTCGTACTTGAAGCGCAAGAGTTCAGCCTTGGAGGGATATTTACCGAATCCGCCGATCACCGGATTCTCGCCGTGAATGGGACGCGCCGAGGTAAGCTCCATCAGCTTGACGCCGAACTTCTTTACCCGCAATCCTGCCTGAACGTCCTCGGCATGATCGGGAACCATGTGAACCGCAGAGGGATAACCCAGATAGTCGGGGAGCGCCAGCAGGAAGACGTGCAGTGCGTTGGACTCGATCATCTCGCCGCAATGCATCAGCTCGCGCATGAGATGCACCTTGGGAGGTATCTCTATCTCGAGCGCCTTCTCCATGGCTCTGAGCGAGGCGTAGCGATGCGAAATTGTGCAGATCGCGCAGATCCGGCAGGTAAGACTCACCACCTCGGAAGGAATACGGCCCACTGCGATAGTCTCTAAAAGCCGGGGACCCTCGTAGATGTCAACGGTAACTTTTGAAAGCTTGCCATCCTTGAAGTTAACCGTGATCCCTCCGTGACCTTCAACCCTGGCAAGGGATTCTATTTTTATTCTGTTAAGACTCATCAGGGCTCCTATCTCTTCCTGCCCGATTTGGCCTTGGGACTTTTAGAAGCGGTTTTCTTCTTTGCCTTACCAGCTGCGACAGGCTTACGCGCTTTCTTTTGGCGAGGCTTCCCGGCGGGTTCTTCGGTCTTGATACCCAGTAGGTCGGCGAAGCGGCGAACCATGGCGGCTCCGCCGAATAAACGAAGCTTGTTGATGATCTCTTCAGAAGAAAAGTTGCGCTCCTTGAGGAGGCTGATCTCCGAAGCCACGTTGGCTTCCTTGGTGGGTCCCCAGCATCCGATACACGGCAACCCGTGGTTGGGACAGCGGGAGTTGCAGCCGCCTGCGGTCACAGGGCCGAGACAGAGCTCGCCTTTGAGCAAAAGACACTCGTTCTCGTTCCACTTGCACTCGGCGCAAACAGGAAAGGTGGTCAACTCAACCGGCATACCCTTGGCCAACCTCGTAAGGGCGAAGAAAAACTGGTGCTTGTCTATGGGACAACCCGGGATGCAGCAGTCAACCTTAACGTACTCATCGAGGGGGTAGGACTCACGGGGCCTGGCTACCGTGTGTTTTACCTCACCGTAAACCTTCTTGAAGCGCTCTTCCCAGTCGCCGTAGCCAAGACGTGCCGCCTGAGGACCGCCGAAACACGCGCACGAACCGATAGCCACGAGAACCTTTGAACGCTTACGGATCCCCTTCAGCGACTCAAGCTGGTGATCGGTTGTGATAGAACCTTCGACGAACGCGATGTCCAGCTCCTCATCATCGTGAACGTCACTAGAGGCCATAAGAAACGAACGGATATCCACCGCATTAAAGATATCCAAAAGCTCATCCTCGCAGTGCAGAATCGTCAGCAAATCGCCACCACACCCTGTAAATCCGTAGAATCCGACCTTTGGTTTTGGTATTTCAGCCATCATCGCTCCTAAATTAGATCCTTCATGTGAAGAACATCCCAGTAGCTGAATACAGGACCGTCAAGACAGGTGTAGATGGAACCTATGGCGCAGTGTCCGCACTTGCCTATTCCGCAGTGCATCCGCCGCTCAAGGGTCATGAGTATCTGGTGTTTGGGTATGCCGAGCTTTAAGAACTCGGCCACAACGAACTTGTACATAACCGGAGGGCCGCAGATCGTGGCAAAGGTGTTGTCCGGATCAAGCTCCTTGATCTTAGGAAAGAGATCGGTAACCACCCCCTTGTTGAAAGGCCATTGACTGGTTGGGTCATTATCTACAGTCAAGAGACATTCCAGGTCGTCGCGTTCCTTGATCTCGAAGAACTCCTTGCGGAACAGCATCTCTGCGGGTGTCCGAGCGCCGAGCAGGACGTAGAACTTGCCGAACTTATCCCGGTTGTCAAGGATGTATAAAAGGAGGGAACGCAGTGGTGCCACCCCCAGGCCGCCGACCACTATGAGGATGTCGTGGCCGATCATCTTCTCTAAGGGGAAGCCGTTGCCGTAAGGACCACGCACCCCGATGATCGAGTTCTCCTTGTACTTGAAGAGCTCGCCGGTGAGGCGGCCAACCTTGCGGATACAGAACTCGAGCATCCCTGGCCGCGAGGGGGTGGATGAGATTGAGAAGGGCGACTCGCCCACACCCGCAAGTGAAACCATCATGAACTGACCAGGCTTGTAGTCAAGGGAGAGCGCACGCTCCATATCCACCGGTCGCACCTGGAAGAAACGGACGTCTGATGTAAGGTCGGAGCGCCGCACGATTCGCATCTGTTCAGGCATGAAAGGGTTGGCAGACGGCGCTGATGCAGCAATCTGAGAGTTGCCAGTCATACCTTCACCTCCTGGCCCTTGAGGGCGCGGATAACCTCGGCCACGTTAATATTAACCGGACAGGTATCAATGCAGCGGCCGCAGCCGACGCAGGAGGGCTTGCCGTACTCGGTGATGAACGCCTTCAGCTTGTGGGTGTAGTAGAGCTTTAGACGTTCGGCACGGGCCTCGCGGAAGTTGTGACCGCCTGCCACCAGGGCGTACTCCTTGTTCATGCAGCTGTCCCAGTGACGCTCCCGAACCCCTGATTCAAGTGACAGATCGCTTACGTCCCGGATATTGTAGCAGTTGCAGGTAGGACACACCATTGAGCAGGCACCGCACGCCAGACACTTATCGGCAAGTTCCTGCCATAAATCGGAATCCCAGGAAAGCTCCATTATGTCCGGCATACCCGTAAGATCGAAGTTGAGCTTGTAGCGGGAGTCGCGCTTGCGCCGCCACTCAAGATACTTCTGAAGGTCTTGCGCATCAATTTCTTCGTTAAAGAGATCGAGGTTCAACCGCACAAGGTCGTCACCAAGTGAGGAACCTACCCACACCAGATACTCCTCACCGAGTTCGTTAAAGGCAAGGTCGAATCCGCCCTCTACGGCATGGGTGTTGGTCGAGCGCGCCATACACTTGTCGTCAGGGATGCATGAGAGTCCTATTATCGCAGTTGCTTCGCGGCGCTTTTTGTAGTAAGGGTCAGGGAAACGTTCCAGAAACAGCTCGTCAAGGATCATAAGCCCGTGTATGTCGCATGGATGAAGTCCAAACAACACACGCGGCTTGACGTCCTCGAACGCCTCGGTGTAGCGATCTTCCGAGTAGCGGAACATATTAAAGCGAGGAGGAACGAAGAACTTCTTGGGCGGCAGAATGGTACGCAGCGCCTGGAGCGCAACCTCGCGCACGTTAACCAGCCTGGCGTAGGCGTAGCGCTCTCCACGCTTCACCGGTCCCCAGAGCTCGCCGTAGCTCTTAAGCGACTCCAGGTAGGCGTAAAGATCCTCTTTCTTCAGCTTAAGTGCCTTCATCTAATTTGCCTCCAAATTGGTAGATTGAAGGTTCGTTGAAATCCAACCGGTAGGATACGCGTAAAACCGAATTTGTCAACCACGCTCTACCTCTAACTGGCCGGAAAACGGAAACTTAAAGTAACACGAGGTTAATCCATACTGACTTCTATCTACCCATCCCCTCATCCGTCGAGTGTCGAAATCTTAGAGACAGAGACAAGGATTAGGGATTGAGCGCCGAACTGTCCGCTATCGTAGCTTTTGAACGTAACC
This sequence comes from Candidatus Stahliibacteriota bacterium, assembly GCA_030670165.1. Taxonomy (GTDB): domain Bacteria; phylum Hydrothermota; class Tepidihabitantia; order B3-TA06; family B3-TA06; genus B3-TA06. The sequence continues at coordinate 5,536 of DAOVCF010000046.1, forward strand.
TTGCCGAAGCCGGGAGGAGCACCGACCAGCGGCCCTCGCTGTCGGGTACAAGATAGAGAAGAAACTGAGCAGATGCGCGTTCGACGTTGCGACCTCGCTCTTTAGCACGCGCCGTAATCTGAAAAACCTCAAGCTTGCCCTCCAGCGAGAGATCAGGCATCCGCTTGATCTCGGTAACGGCAATCCTGGGGGCTTTCTCCATCAAGGTCTTGCAGGTCTGGAGGTCAGGCCTCGCCCGAAATCGCATCTCTTCACCGTTTTCGGCTCTGATCACGAGCGGACGGTCGCACAGATACCGGTAAGCCTTTTCTATATCCCCTCTTTGGAGTGCGGCAAAGTACCGGTTCGCCACGGTGAGGGAATCGGCAGTCTTATCCTTGCATCCTGTGAGGATCGATAAAAATGCCGCGAGAATCAAGCAGAAGGCTCTCTTCATTCAGACCTTACAGGTTGAAGTGATCCTCGGAGAGCCGCGGGTTAACCTTCAGATTACGGTATATAACACGTTCCGCCCTCATGCCGTCGGATTCATACCCTTCGGTTTTACAAGGGAATCCTGTCTTCTTGTTCAGCCACCATCGTTCACGCGCGATGCCGCAATTCTCGTCGGGCAAGGTGGTCACAAATTCGATCACCGCGCAATCCGCTCCTTCAAACGTCTCCTCGCCGATCCAGGAAAGGCTCCCGTGCGAACGGTACCAGTCGGCGTGTTTGAGCATCGCGCCGAAACTCCCCTCGTATATCTTCTCGCCTCGAAGCCCTTGCGTCTTCTTCGATTCTGGTGAGAGGCTTATCGGAAGAGCAACACCACCCCAGCGAATCCGGATGCGGTCGTTTACCGGATCGTAAACAGCCACCGAACCCTTGCTGTCACCCTCTATTACGTGGGTCTTGATCCAGCCCGAATTGTTGCAGCTGTAGTCCACGGTGTAATCCCTGGCGGCGTTGCCTTTCGACTGGTGGGTGCGGATAATAACCGTGTAGCATCTGACCGTATCCCAGGAGGAGCGCATCCTTGAAAGCGCATCCTCGGCCTGGCCGCCTCGGATACTGGTTACCGAAAATACCACAGCCGCAACTACAAGCTTGAGGGCCAACTTCTTCATCATATCCTCCTTCTTGCTTGACATCCAAGACCATATAATAGTCAGGGATCGAAGAAGGTCAACACTCTCTCCCAGTCATTTTTCTTGACTGAAGTCCTTAGCCGGGTAGAATCATTGATGCGCATTCATCACCAAGGCAGGGTCGAGTTCGAGGATAGTGCTGTGATGCTGGATCACGCCGGACGCGACGGCGAGCCGATTATCCTTTCACATGCCCACTCCGACCACGCGGTAAGAAAGGGAAGGATTATTGCCTCCCCTGAGACAACCAGGCTGCTCCAGGTCCGCTACGGGGTAAAGACCGCCGAGAGCCTTGATTACGGCAAGCAAATGTCTTTGGGGAAAATAAAGGTGACTCTCTATCCCTCAGGCCACATCCTCGGCTCTGCTCAGGTACTGGTGGAGACTTCCCGAACCAGCTTGCTTTACTCAGGTGACATCAAGCTGCGAGCGGGCTACTCGTGCAGGCCGATCCGCATCCCCGAGGCCGAGAACCTCATTGTTGAAGCGACATTTGGCACCCATCTCTTTCAATGGCCGGCCCGGGAGAGAATCGAGCGGCAGGTCTTTGACTTCATCGAAAAAAGCCAAATTAGCGGCCGAACACCTGTGTTTATGGCCTACTCGCTTGGAAAAAGCCAGGAACTTCTGGCATTGCTTGCAAGAGAAAAGATACACGCCTCGGTCTCAATGACCGTTTGGGAGATGTCCAAGGTATACGAGGAGTTCGGTGTAGATTTGGGGGATTACAGATTGTATGCCGATGAAGGATCAGTGCCCGGCGTGCTGATCGTTACTCCTCAGAAAGCGCGCTACGTAAAGGTCGCCAACCCCGGATTCGCCGCCGTCTCAGGCTGGGCGATTACCAGACGGTTCAACCGAGGCGCAACCCAGATTCCATTATCGGATCACGCGGATTTCGGCGAGTTGTTAAGATACGTTGACGGGGTGGGGCCAAAAAAGGTCTGGACAACCCACGGGTATGCAAGGGAACTAGCAACCGCCCTGCGCCACCGTGGGTACGACGCCTGCCCGCTGGACACGCGCCAATTTGCAATTTGATATTTGCATTTTGAAATGAGCGATCAGCAGCAATTACCGACGCATGGAGTGCGGATTCTCCAATCCGCGTCAACTCCTTGACCACACCCCTCTATGCGTTATAATTTAACCCATGTGTATAGGAATTCCTGCAAAAGTGATGGAAATTAATGGAGCGATAGGCAAGGTGGACTACCAGGGGGTAAAGCGTGAGGCATCCTTTCTTATGCTTCCCGGTGTCAAGGCAGGCGATTACGTTATCCTTCACGCCGGCTTTGCAATAAAGAAACTCTCGGAGGAAGACGCCAAGGAGACCCTGCGATTGATCCAGGAGATGGTGAGGGTCGAGAAAGGGCTTGATGCCTGAAGACCTTCCTGGAATCCTTAAACGCCTGGAGGGCGACGCCGATCTAATACAAGGGTTGTCGGCGGAACTCTGTGCACACATCAAGGAGCCACTGACGCTGATGGAGGTATGCGGCACCCACACCCACGCCATATCGAAAACGGGCATCAGAAGAGCACTTGCAGGAAAGGTAAGGCTTCTTTCAGGCCCGGGCTGCCCGGTGTGCGTAACCTCAGATGCCGAGATAGACCGGTTCATCGCGCTATCGCGGATGCCGGATGTGGCGGTAACCACCTTCGGCGACATGCTGCACGTGCCGGGAACGGGAAGCTCACTGGCTGAGCAAAGGGACGCAGGAGCCGACATAAGAATCGTTTACTCGCCGCTGGACGTTTTGAAGATGGCCCAGTCCGAACCAGCCAAAGAGTTCTGCTTCTTGGGCGTTGGATTTGAGACTACTTCGCCAACGGTACTGGCCACGGTTGCTGAAGCAAAGCGAAGAGGAATAGGCAACTTCTCGATCTGCACAGCGTTCAAGCTGATCCCGCCCGCTTTAAGGATGATTGCCGCACATCCTGATCTGGCCATCCACGGCTTCATACTCCCCGGTCACGTGAGCGCGGTGATAGGCTCAGAGCCTTATCGCTTCCTCGTAGATGAGTTCAAAAGACCCTGTGTGATTACGGGCTTCGAGGGCACGGATATTCTGCAGGCTTTGGTGATGATCGCAGATCAGATCAAGGAGGACGAGCCCCGTCTTGAAATCCAATATACGCGCGTTGTAACCAAAGAGGGAAACAAAGCAGCACTCAAGATTATGGAAGGGATGTGTGATGTAAAGGATTCGATGTGGAGAGGACTGGGAACGATCCCTGAAAGTGAATTGAAATTGAAAGAGGTCTGGAAGGATTTTGATGCGGAGCACAAGTTCTCCTTGCCTCCACTGGAACACAGAGAGAGATTCGACACCAATGGCTGCCGGTGCGGGGACGTTTTGCTGGGCAAGATCATCCCGCCGGACTGTCCTTTGTTTGCAAAGGCCTGCACCCCTTCCAATCCAATAGGCCCTTGCATGGTCTCAAGCGAAGGCGCATGCGCCGCGTACTATAAATATGAAAGATAATTTAATCGGTTTCGCTCATGGTTCAGGGGGAAGAAAAACTGCAAGATTAATCAAGGAGTTGTTTCTGAAACACCTGGGCAACCCCATACTGAACCGGATGGAGGACGCGGCTGAACTGCCGGTGGCGGGGAGCAGGATTGCGCTTACCACCGACTCCCACGTGGTATATCCATTGTTCTTTCCCGGCGGAAACATAGGCAAGCTTGTCGTTTGCGGGACCTTAAACGATCTTGCGGTTAAAGGAGCAAGGCCGCGTTTCATGACCGCAGGCTTTGTGCTTCGCGCAGGGATGAGTATGGATGTGCTGGAGCGAATCGTTCGCTCGATGGCCGAGGAGTTGAACAAGGCCGGAGTCCAGTTGATAGCCGGGGATACCAAGGTTATAGAGAAAGGGAAGGTGGACGACTGCTACATCACCACTGCCGGATTCGGGGTGCTGGAGCATGAGCAAACGTTTGCACCTGAGCGTATCGAGCCGGGCGATGCAATCTGCGTCTCCGGTAATATCGGCAATCACGAAGCGGCGGTGCTCCTGGCCCGTGAGGATTTCGGGTTCGAGCATAAGATAGAATCCGACATCGCCAACGTCTGGCCCCTGGTGGGAGCCTTGATTAAAGCTGGTGTGGATGTGAAGGCGATGCGCGATCCTACGAGGGGCGGGCTTGCCACCATCCTGAACGAACTGGCTGAGGCCGCCGGATTGGGAATGATAATAAAGGAGGCCGATGTTCCCTTCAGCCCTGCGGTCAAGGGCGCTGCCGACATGCTGGGACTCGACCCCTACTATTTGGCTTCCGAGGGGCGGCTGATAGCTATCGTTGCCAAGGATCATGCTGAGCGAGCGCTTGAGGTGCTGAAAGCCGAACCTCTTGGCAAGAACGCAAAAGCAATCGGTGAGGTCAGGGAGAAACCGGAGGGGTTGTGGCTGGAAACCTTGTTGGGTTCTGAGAGACCTCTGCTAATTCTTGAAGGCGAGCAGCTGCCGCGCATCTGCTAATATTGATGCTCCTTTTCTCCTGCGGAGAAAAGATCGCAATCCTAGACAAGAAACCGATCTACAGGTCGTTTTTGATCCCTTTGCATCAATTGGCCGCTCCACAATATCCGCACTATGCGGGGTGATTAACTTGACAGAAGTTAAAAAAAGCCTATTATTTATCTGTTCTTGAAAGTAAAAGGGCGTACAACGAGGAGGAAAAGATGAAAAAAGCTCTAACAATCCTAGCCTTAATGGCTTTAGGGGTATCAACAGCCTTCGGAGGCTCCATCCTGTATGAGACCCATATTGAAGACAGCCTCGAATTCGTGGGTACAACAAAGGTGCTGGAACTTAAATTCACAATAGACCAACCCAGCATCATTTCTATTACATATGGTTGGTTTGCAACAAATTCCCTAAGGGCCACCTATTGGCTAACATGCAACGAAGATTCATTAGGAATGACAACAACAGCAGAAGCATTTCGCGCACCCCTAAGTATTTACCTAACTGAATTGGAATCTGGTACTTACACCTGGAAGCTAATGGGTAGTTTTGGCCTCATGGGAGGTTACGTAATCAATCCAAGGCTACAAGTGCTAGTGCTTTACAATGACGCTCCCAGTGTTTCAGAGACTCCGCCTAACATCACTCCGACTGAAAACCCCTCTATACTTTCCTGCAGCCCTTCAGTAACAGTTCCAGGCTGCTGTGAAGTTGTAGACGTTTCA
>DAOVCF010000090.1 GCA_030670165.1 Candidatus Stahliibacteriota bacterium
ATCACTTCTGAAGACGGCAAGTCGCCTTACGCGGGCGATGTCAAGAGGATGCGCAAGGATATAGAGAAGACGCGTGAGTTGTGGGCTAAGACGAGCCGCGTTAGTGGAGCACGCTGGGTAAACCTCTACTGGAAGGCGCAGCGCGCCCAGGACAAGGCCGAGAAAGCCTGGGAGAAGCTTCGCGCCAGGCACTCGCCCTAGATTTTTTATACCCCAAGCGGATACTTTCGTATCCGCTTGGGGACCCCTGTAAAACAGGCCGGCCCGGAGTTCCGGGCCGCCTTTCTATCCTTTACTCGGTCATCCTTCCGTGTAAATCCCTCCTCGGGGTCCCCAAGGCGTAACGAAGTGACGCCTTGGGGTGTTTTATTGTTCGCGCAGAAGCTGGTCGATGATGAGCTTTATACCATCCATCTCCGAGGCATCAACAAACCCCCCAATCTTGTAGAAACGCACCGGCCTCGAGGATCAATCACAATCTGCCAGGGCTTTATGGCGGGATTCGCGTTGAGGGCGTCGCAGAAATCCGTGCCTTCAACTCGAAGCATGCGATATTTGAAAGGATGTTCTGCCAGATAGTGTTTTAAGGGGTCGGGACCATCTCCGGAGAAGGCAACGAATTCGACTTCTTGACCTTTGTACGCATCTACCAGTTGATTTAACACAGGTATCTGTGCTCTAATACCACCGCATCCCAGACCGAAGCGGTTTACCACCACGATCTTGTCCCTAAAATCGAACCAGCGGCCTTCCTCGCCGTCAAGGGTGGTGAAAGCGAAATCCCTGGTAAGAAAAAGCTCCTCACCCTCCCTGGGAGTCAACTGTTCCACTAACCACGCCTCAAACCCTTCCTCGCCGTAATTCATGAGGTATGTTACCCTAAGTGCGGCCTGGGCATCCGGGTATCCTTGCCTGAAGGCCTCAAGGTAGGCCTCCTCCGCCCTTTTGTAAAGTTCAAGCCACTGATAGACCTTACCCATCTCGAAGTAGGCTTCTCTTTCTATCTGCGGATCGGACTTCAGGAAGATGATAAGGGAGAGGTCGGCCAGTGCCGCATCGTATTGCCCCTGTGCCGCACGAATCCTACCTCGATTGAGAAGCGATTGTAGAAGATTGCGTTGCAACAATAAACCGCTGACCTCTCCATTTTTCTTTTGAGGAACTCCGGTCAGTATTAGGTCAATAGCAACCGAGTACTCTTCTTCTGCTTTAAGTGTATCTCTTGTTGCAAGGTAGTGATCGGCAAGGAATACATGACGCCAGTATTCGTGTGGGGCCTGGTTAACTGCGTTTTTAAGTATCCTCTCCCGTTCCTTGAGCGATAAGGAGGTGTTCCCTTCTTTCCATCTCATACCCACCCAGATAAGGAAGCCGCGATCGGTGTTGCCCAGCTTCGCCTCCTCATCCATCCACTCATAAAGGGTAGCCAGTTTCTCTGTGTCAAGCTCGATTATCTTGTCATGAACATCATAGTTAACCGCAAGCAAAGCCCAGGCGTAGTCGGTGCTACCTGCATCCTTTTCTCTCATCTGTGCTAGAACGTCGAAGACCGAATCGAGCTTTCCAAACTGCAGGAATCCATACGTCAAGAGATGACGATATAGAGCTTGGTCAATCGGGTTTTGCCTCAGGCTGTCGATCTCCTCCCGAACCTTCTCGGGTGTGATCTTTCCGAACTTCACCCCGAACCAGCGGTGGCGGAGCATCTGTAAAGAGAAATCAAGAGACTGCCAACCCTCAGGAATATTAATCTCAACCCAACTCCTGCCGTACGCCGGCGGGTCTCTTTCCTCCAAAGAGTAGAAAAACGCGCCAACATAAGGTACCGAATCGGGCACTACGAATTGAACAAGAGAGATGTCGTCTTTTCGTTTACATGGGATTATTTCGTCCTCTATCTTGGCGAATATAGGTACTGCGCCCTTGAGGACCGCATCAGGCGCTGTGTGATGATAGGTGAAGGTCATGGTATCGCCCCACGCAGGTATCTGTGGCTCCCAGGTTAGAACCGGATGGGCGGTGTCGCCAGCCTGGGAGAAAAGGATTGCGGAAAGCAAAAGTATCGACATTTCTCCTCCTTTGGGATAGCTACAGGAAAAATATTATCCGGAAGATGGGTTATGTCAAGGTCTTAATTGTTTGATAAAAGGAAGCTTATTCGTTTTCCATGGCTGGTGAGGCTTTGCTTACCAGAAGGCTTGAGAAGATAACAAGTTCAGCCAAGATCCTCAGATAGATCAAGAAGACCGTGATCCATGCCAAGGCTCCGTAGACAATGAGTCGGCGTCCTGCGTAGCGAATTACCAAGGAGCCCAGTATTCCAACGAGCTGCCACACAAAGGAGGCGAGAAGTGCAATCCCTACTGTGGGCCAGAAGCGCAGCTTTCGTCTTGCAAAAAGATAATAAAACCCCAAAAGCATTAAAGCAAATATTGCCCATGATGTTAGCTTACCGCCCCAGTAAACAAGCATAGGTGGAAGATTAACAGCGCTGCGGAGGTAGGTTGCTGTGGTTGAAAGTACGGCCGTGCCGAAAAAAAGCAGCAGCGTACCTATCATCAATGCAAAGGATATTAATCTACCGAAGTGGAACTTGCGGCGGGGGGCAGAAAGCATGGTGGCCATGGTACGCTCGATGGAATCAAAAAGGGCTATCGAAATCCCGATGAGTATTACGATACCCACTATTCCGATTGCTCCCCAGTTGCTGGAAGCGGTGGTTATGTGGCAAAGAAACGCTTCCATAGCCTGGGCCGGCAGGAAGCCCAGAAAATCCTCGGTAATAAACCGTTGCATGCTTGGCGCTACACGGTAAAGGTAACCGGCAAGGGATACGGAAAGGAATAAAATAGGGATCAGCCCAAAAAGGAAGCTGAACCCCAAGCCCTTGGCTAGAAGCGGACCGTTGCGGCGATTGTATTTAGCCAAAAGATCGCTCAGCTCGTAGCGAAGACGGCCGAGAAACGTTCGTTTCTTACCCTTTTTCATTCGTCTCCCGGTTTGCTTGGTTTTCCAACGCACGCACTTCGCGAGGGAAGATAAGCGTGTATATGATGCCGCCTCGTCCCACGGTCATCACCGCGAAGATGATGAGGAAGCCGATCACGCAGGTGATCCTCACAGCAAGGCCTATACCCTGTCCAAAGATCGCAAGGATGCTTGAAACGATGCTAACAAGGTAGATCGCCACAAATCCGAGGGAATATAACCCGATTCTGGATCTGGTTGAAAGATGCAGCCACTTTTTGATCCATCCTCCAACCCATAAAGAGGCCTGAGGGATGCCCATAAGTGCAATAAAGGCCCATCCTAACACGGCTAAAGGCACAAGCAGCCATCCTATTATAGAAATCGCAAGTATGGCGAAGATTCCCCCCACTGCCAGCCGGTAAATTACCCCCGTAAGTACCGCCTTCCAGACCGTGCGTTCGATTACCAACCCCGAGCGGCGCTGCCAGCGCGGTAAAGCCACAAGCATAAGCAGACCCAAAAGATACAGAACGGCAATCAAGATTAGACGAGCAAACGAAGCAATAAAAACTATACCTGACGCAAACGCATGGACAGGCTTACCTGCCTCTACTCTGCCTGGTGGCACACGACGGGAAAGAACACCTGCGAGCAGCTTGCCCAGAGGCCCCAGCGAAACCTCGGTCTCATCGCCTTTTACTGCCGCTGCAGGGTCCCTTTCAAGCTCCACGCTTACGGCCGTTAGATCACCTTCAATAACTGCGGTTGAGTCGAGCGTCAAGACGCCGCTGATGAACACAGCATCTCCTTCTATATTGCCTGAAATGGCTCCTTCTCCACCGATCGCCACGAGGTCTCCCTTGATGTTTCCTGAGATGAAGAAGTTTACTCCAATCAAAACTACATCGCCTTCTGTACTCCCTTCTAACGTAAGCGTTCCTTCGGAGACTACCATGTCGCCCTCGACAGTTCCTTCTATCGTGGCGTTGCCGGTAATGACAATGTCAGAAGGATGCAGCGAGTCCTGGGGGATATGGATAGAGAGCTGTGTTGAGGTGGTATCTTCTGGAACATTGAGGTTTATATCAATTTCGGCCTCGGGAAGGGAGGCGATCAGCATTAAGAAGGTCAGGCAACACAGGAAAGGGTGCATCGAGCCTCCATAACTATGCGTTTCTGGTCGTGAGTGGTTTTGTATGCACCCTCGTCAACATCCGGCTGGCAAGGATACCCAGCACAAGCAGTATTGCCATTGCTCCAAGCAAGATAGATCCTAAACTGAGTATATCAGGCAGACGTCCGGTAAGATTAGGATAGAGGTAAGAGATGAGTTTACTAAAGTGCAGTGCACGCGGAACAAGTGAAAGACCCTCCCGTGCATGGAAAACGGCGTTCTCTCCAACCAGAAGTAAAGCGACACACCAGGCACCTGCCACTCCCAGAGCTACGCCTGCGGCCCATTTAGTCCATAAAGGCACCGTGGAAAGACCGAGCGCACACATGAGCCTGGACTCAAATCCAAAAGAAGGCCTGGGTTCGTGCAGCCTGGCCACTTTGGCGATCATAGTCTCCATCTTGGCAGCCCACGCAGCACATCTTGTGCACGATGACAGATGCCCCTCAAATGCCCCTTTTAGCTCCTGGGGCAGTTCCTCGCCATCCAACCTAAGCTGGACCCATCTTCTGGTCTCGGCACAGTCCATTACATTGGCAGACGGTGTTTCGCTCATAAAAGTTTCACCTCGTCGAGTTTTTTTCGCAGCAAGGCCCGGCCGCGATGCAACCTCGCCTTCACCGTTCCCAGGACAATGCCGGTTGCATCTACAATCTCTTCATAAGTCAACTCGTCTCGATGTCTCAGGAGAAGCACCTCGCTGTAGATCGGCGGCAGTTCAGCGATCGCATCCTCAAGGGTTTCTGTTGTCGCGGCACGGCTATAGGTCTTGACCGGTGAGCCTTCACCAGCTATCACCACCTTATCTATATCGATTGCTGCCGGTTTCTTACGCCGCAGGTGATCTATGGCCCGGTTGCGGGCGATGCGGTAGAGCCATGCGCGGAAGCTTGATTTGCGGGAGTAGGTAGAAAGTGCGCGAAACATCTTGATGAAAACGTCCTGGGTCAGGTCTTCGGCGTCGGCGCGGTTGCGCATCCAGCGGTAGATGTATGCAAAGATCGGCCCCTGATAGCGGCGCACCAGCTCGCGCTGCGCCGAGCGGTCGTCTGCAAGCGCACGTTCTACAAAGGCTATGTCCTCTGCGTTGATGCGGAGCCTTTCCTCCATTAGGGATGATAAGGGTCAACGCGGCTCTGTCAACCCGTCCCGTAACACACACACCTTCAAGGTGATAGGAAGGTGCGTTACAGGCGGAGGAACAATTACTCCTCTCTTCGCTTCATACCTTCCCCCATTTTATTGTTCCAACTCGTCAGGTTTTAATGCCAAAAGCTGGTCAAAAGCTACACAAAAGGTGGACAAAAACTGGTCAAAAGTAGGACAAAAACTGGACAAAAGTACGGGGTCCACGCGGATTTGTGAAGCAAATTCGTGGGGTGAAAAAGCTGGACAAAAGCTGGACAAAAATGGGGCGATTTTGGGGTATTTTTTGAAGGTTTTTGGGCAAATCCCCGCCTTCCACCGGGGAGGGGGAGTTAATGGATCAAGATCACCTTGTGAGTGGTAGCTGACGCGTCACCCTCAATCCTGATGAAATACACGCCAGGCCCGTAACCCTCGCCCCAGGTGATGGTGCCGCCCTGGGCAGGGACACGAATCTCGTCAACCAATCTGCCTGTCGCGTCATAAACGGCGACGCAGCCCGACTGCGGCCCGCTTGCGTCAGCAAATTGGAGCACTATATTACTACCCACAGCCGTAACCACCTCGAAGGTGGGCTGTTGGGTTATAGGTTGCTCCTCAATACCTTCGCCCATATAAGAAGAGGCGTAGTCATTGTAAGGATTAGCATCACCATCAAGCATTGTGGTTGCATACATCCAGTATAGACCTTTTTGAGGGAAATCGTAATCTTTGAAAGGCACTACTCTTGTTTGCCCACCCCCAAGGGAATCAACGAATATCGTGTCCCAGTAGACGGTATCAACTCGAATCTCAGGTGCGTCTAAATCCCTGAATGTAATAATACATCTAGCATGGAAAGCCTCAGTTGTCCTTCCGAAGTTCTCAACCGTAGCTTTTACCGAGTGAATCTCACCATAGTTGATATCCTCTAGCGAATCAACTTCAGTTACTCCAACATCTCCAATATCACCATTTACATCAGTTTTGTATAGCCAGTTTCCAGCAGCAATGATATAACCGCCGTCGTGTGTTTGTTCTAACCTCCTCGAGTTAGCAATGTAATCTCTAGTCCACAAAGAATCGCCGTTCTTATCTGTTTTTATTAAAGTTGTAGTTATTCCTGCGATAATGTAACCGCCATCTTGAGTGACCCGCACACAATTACCACGGATATTACTTCCAATGTTAAGTTGATAGTTTCGAGTCCACAGAGTATCACCATTTGAGTTTGTTTTAATTAACCAATCATTCCAATTATCAACGCCAAAAGAAGTTAAACCACCGTGGATTATATACCCGCCGTCAATGGTTGCTTGAACAAAGTAGCCTTCATCAGAGGATTCGCCACCATATAGTTTTGTCCACAAGGTATCACCGTTTGCATCAGTCTTTAGTAACCAAACATCTCTCCATCCACCGTCACGGTCTCCATTCCAACCAGTTATTATATACCCGTTATCCGTCGTTTGTTCAACACAAAACCCCCTATGCCAAGAAGAATCTCCGTAGACTCGTTCCCAAAGTATATTCCCTTCTGCATCAGTTTTTAATAATAATAAATGCCCCTTCTCTCCCGTCACAATATATCCTCCATCGTTGGTCTGTTGAATATATTCTCCTGCCCTGCCTTGGTAGGTTCGCTCCCACATTGTATTTCCGTTGCTATCACTTTTTACTAACCATATTCCGTCTTTACTTCCCATCTGAATGAATCCTCCATCATTAGTTACTTGAACGCCAGAAGCACCTTTATCGGTTTGCCAAATGATATGTCCAAGGGAGTCAGCTTTAGTTAAACCTCCACCGCTTGCAATAATGTAACAGCCATCATCTGTTTGTTTTACATCATATGCCCTTCCAAATGGGTAGTAGTACCTTGCCCATCCAGTACTTGCGGCAAAGACAGCTATAGGTAAGATAGCTATTGTTAAAAGGGTTACTTTCTTCACGATTTCCTCCCGTTTTTTCTTACCCCACGAGACTGCTTTGCATCCGCGCGGGGACCCCGAAGGGTTCGTTTGCATTATGTAATAGTATAGGCTGCAGTTATCCCATGTCAAGCATACTCGTCACCCCTCCACCTTCCAGTGGTTGGTGATGGTGCCTTCTTCGATCTCGATGATGTGGCCGTGTCAGGCGGAGATTAGTCAAGGGTGTTCCTGGTTGGCGTTGTAGAAGCTGCGAACCCCGGACCAGGAGCCCCAGCCCTCCTTAAAAGCCGCCACGTGCCAGTAGTAGGTGCTCTGACCGTTCAGCGGACTGGTTTCGTAGCCCAGATCCACTGTATAGGACGTGGCGTCAATCGAGTCCTCGCTCACAGCCGTGCTCGTGAAGTACTCGTCACTTGAAATCTCCAGCTTGTAGCTGGTTGCGTCCCCGACCGCGCTCCACGAGAACGTAACCTGACTGCCTTTGATGGTGTCGCCGTCCGGTGGGTAAAGAAGGCTTGGTGCGTCAGGGCTTATCAGACAGACAACCGTTGAGAAGATCAGCACAACGAATGCGGACCCAAAGGCTTTCATCAAAAGCTTCCCCAAGACTTGCCTCCACCGGCAAGGGTAAACGCCCGTCTCTCGGAAGCCTCGCCCCAGTTCTCGCCGTCCCCGGAATAAACGTGCCAGTAGTACATCGTGATGCCTGTTTGGAAA
>DAOVCF010000020.1 GCA_030670165.1 Candidatus Stahliibacteriota bacterium
CCGCCAAAGTGCATGTAATCTATCGGCTTGACCGTCAACCTTGCAGCGATATCCTTGGCCTCGTTGAGGTCCACCTTGACGTTGCGGCCTTCGCCGTTGAAGATGCCTAGCTGGAGGCCTATGAATTTGATCTCACCGGCAAGCATCACGCCGAGATCACGATCGATGGTAAATCCCGAGGCAAAGGTGCGTTCAGGGAAAAGGATCACCGATGAGGAGCGAAGTTTTTCCATCCCTATAGGGGTCTGGAACTGACCCGCTCTCAGAGATAGATACTTGAGGGGCTTGACATCAACGTACGCGTCGTAGAGCTCGACCGATGCTCCCGGCATGGTGAGAAGCACTTTGTATGAGAAGTACTTTGCCACGTCTCCGGAGACGCCGAAATATGCGCGAGGAATCCCGAAGGCATTTGGCATTGCACGGTCTTCTAAGGTTCCTTCCCAACGGGCCTGAACGTAGCCATCAAGCTTGAGAGCCTGGTTTCCGTATTGATGGACTTCCTTAAGATGTTTTTCCTCCTCGGCCTGAGCCATAGCCAGGCTTACCGTAACCAATAATCCCGTCACCACAAAAGCCAAGTATCTGATCCTGACCATTTTTCCTCCTCTGGTGGTTGGTTCACTCGCGAATGGAGTTAGTTTAACCGATGGAGGCAAACTGTCAAGCACCAATAGTCTGTTCTATACAGACAATGAATTTACACCTTACACTTGACATATCTGTTCACAGGCGTAACTTTAAAAGATGGCTCTTAGACTCGGTCTTTACGGCGCAGGCAACCTGGGGCTCAGCATTGCGGCGGCTTTACATAACGCTGGCGAGGCCTTTGTGGGGGTCTCGGACACCGATCCCCTGGCCGCCCGAAGGGGAGCCGATCTTCTGAGGTGTCCGGTGCTTCCTGCACCTTCTTTGGCAAGAGACGCAGCGGCTCTTCTGTTTGCGGTTCCTGACGACAGGATAGCCTCGCTTTACGAAGAATTGAAAGACTTCATCAATCCAAAGAGTCTTTTGGTACACTTCTCAGGAGCCCTTGCAAGCGATGTCTTCGCTTCGCCTCTTCGTCTGTCATCTCATCCTGCCCAGACCTTTCCTTATCCCCGGTTGGAAAAGGATGCTTTCAAAGACGTCTACTTTGCCATTGAGGGGCCGAAGCAAGCTGTGGCTTTTTTCAGGCCTTTGCTCGAACGAATCGGGGCAAAGACGTTTGTCATCTCACGGGAAGAAAAACCGCTCTACCACGCCATGTGCGTTTTTGCCTCCAACCTGATTGTGGGATTGCTCGAGTACGCCCAGGATATAGGTTTATCTTTGGGATTGAGCGAGGAGGAAAGGAGAGGCTCAATAACGCGTCTTGCTTTAGAAACGGTCTGCAATGCCGCTGAGAGCGATTCCTTGACGGGTGCACTCTCCGGCCCTCTCCTGAGGGGTGATAAGGACACTATCATTAAGAATTTGAACAGCCTTGAGAAATTGCCTGCCCAAAAGAGGCTTTATTGCTTGCTCTCACGCAGGCTGCTTGATGCGGCCAGGCAAAGGGGGGTTCCTGAAAAGAAGCTTAAAGAGATCGAAGAGCTTCTACTCTGAAAGGATAACGAATTCTATGCGGCGGTTTGCCTTCTGACCGCTTCTTGTGCGGTTGTCACCGACAGGCTTGGTTTCACCGTATCCGCGTGCCATGAGGCGCGAGGCATCTATCCCGCGCGCGAGGAACCAGCCCTTGACCGCGTCGGCACGCTGCTGGGAGAGCCGCATGTTCACCTCATCCTCGCCCACGCTGTCGGTGTGCCCTTCAATCTCGATTCGAACCCTGGGGTAGGTCTCAAGGAAGCGGGCTACCTCCTCGATCGCCGCGTAGCTTTCAGGCACGATGACCGCACTGCCCGGATTGAAGCCGACGTTTTCAAACTCAGGCATCCGGGCAGGTTCGGGCGGTGAAAGGCTCACATTGAGTTCCTTGGCTTCGCCGTCCTTCAGGGACAAAGACCGTCTCTCCGGCTCATAGCCTTCCTTGGTGAAGGTGATAAGGTAGTCTCCCGGTGCAAGCGCGGCCTTGTAGATCCCCAGGGCGTCGGTAGTAACCTCGGGGACATCGGTACTGCCGAAGGAGACGAACACCCGTTCGAGCGCCTCGCCGCTTTTGGTATCCTTTACGATCCCTGAAAGCTGAACCCGGGGTCGCCTTTCCTTTGCCAGCGAGAAGTCCAGCACCCTTTCGTCCCCATCCTGAAGCACGACCCCCTTCTCCTTCCACTTGTAGCCCGGGCTTTCGGCGCGGATTCGGTATACTCCCGTGGCAAGTTCAATCGAGTAGTCGCCGGTCGCCGAGTCGGTCATCACAGGTTCTATCCCTGCTTCAGGGAAGAGGAGCCTTGCCGCCAGCGGGTCTGCCGTTTCTTCATTAATCACGCGTCCCATAAGGCGAGCTTTAGGCACCTTCGGAGGTTTTATCACGTCAAACGCGGCCGAGATACCCAGCTCGACCTTCCACGGGTAAAGCTCCGAACCTATACCTATGGGCACTGCAAGGTCAAAGGTCAACCAGGTTACCGATGGAATGTTCATGCGAACCAGGGGGGTTACCTGCAAGGCGTCAAACGAAAGTACGTCATCAGTCGTGGTGCGGTTCGTTACCTCCACAACCAGATCGAGCATCTCGATAGGGGAAACCTGCAGGGCCGCTCCCAAGGGAAGGGTTGAGCTGGTTTCCCTCGCAGTAAACCCCATGCCGTAGCCCGCGTTGATATAGAACTTCATTATATCGTAGCCCACGCCGATGATCGCCGTGAGATCAAGGGTCGTGGGCGGGTCAGGAACGGATGTTGAATCACCGGACCAAACGCTTGCCGTCGCCAGGTGTCCTATCGCCACTAAACCGGGGGCCAGGAAGAATCCCTTCTCATTCGGTTCGGAACCGAGGTAAAAAGCATAACCCGTTTTCAGGGCGGGAGAGAGCATGACAGGACCTATCAGGTAATGATCGTCGTCTTCGCGGAAGCCGTCCGCGTAGACCGCGGCGGAGAACTCCAGGAAGGAAAGCGGAGCGAAACCGATCGCGCTGTAGTCATGACCGTAGATCTCGTTTGAGTAGCCGCCTGCAACGTGGATGACGCTGAAGGAGAGCAACCCCTGCTCGCCTGCGGGTGCGTAGAAGACATCCAGCGTGCCGTTCTGCGCCCAGTGGTTGGGCCGGGCTTGGGCATGCCCATCCCATAAAAGAAACACGGAAATAACTATAGGTACGAGGAAAGCATTCCTTTTCATCACGAACCTCCTCTATTCAGTTAGAAACCAATAGCCCCAACGGGAATTGAACCCGTATCTTCACCTTGAAAGAGTGATGTCCTGACCATTAGACGATGGGGCCATACCTTATCCTCCCCCGTAGTAATTACCTGCCCTGCGGTAGTCCTTCACGTCCTTGCGCGGGAAGACCTCTTCGGCCAGGGCGTTAAGGATGACCGTCTGTTCGTTTTGTATCGCGGTCGGCACGAGTTTGGAAGCCGGGTCAAACTCACGCGCCAGGCAGCGGAAGAAGCCGTAGCCGATGTCGCACTTTACCGGACCGGTCATCTGATTTACGTCAAGGGCATAACAAGCACCTGCCATCTCCGCACCGTATCGGGTTTCCGCTTCAAAGTAGTATCCGAAATGCAAGGTATCTATACTTACGTGCGGCATACCCACAAGCGATGGGAAATCGGCCCCGGCCTCGATCTTTCGACGCAGCTGGAATGCGTAATCGCGCTGAGCACTCTTGGCTCTTTCACGGATTACCCGGCCCCTCACGTATTCCAGGGCGCTGTCTAAGGGAATAATCTTCTGCTTTGCTATGTCCACGGTCGCAAATACGTAGTATATCCCCCTGACTTCCGGGAAGGGTTCACTTACGTCGCCTACCTTCGATGCTAAAGCGTAGGTTTTGACGGCTTCAGTGTAGGGGAATCTTGGCATCACAACATCCTTGCTTTCGCGGACGTATGGGCCGACGCGTACTGAGGCGCCGTATTCTGCGGCTAAAGAATCCAGGTTCTCCTTACGGAAGCGTTTGCGGAACTCGTCTATATGCGCCAGAACAGCTTTCCCGGTCTCGGCACCGGGTTCAAGTGGAAAGTATATCTCCTGGTAGGTAATACTATCCGGGGTTCTTTTAACAAACTTTGCAAGATGCCATCCACCTATGTCGAAATACGGCTCTGAGACTTCGCCATCAGCAAGAGGATTCAGCGCCTCATACTCGACCGCATCCAGCAGATCGATCGAACGGCTTACGCTTCTGCTTGAATCCTGGGTAAAGTCCATGGCTATCTGGTCGAAATCATACCCTGCCGCAAGGGCCGCCACAGCATCCTCAATCCTTTCGGCCAAGAAGCTTGAGTCCTCAAAGGAGGGGTATATGGGGAAGCGAAGGGTTCGTAGCTCCCACCACTTCTCGCGCTCGAAGTACTTTATGTTTTTATCGTAGTAGGCCTGTAGCTCTGCACTGGTGACGTTTGAATCAACCTGGGGCAGCTCGTAGATGAATAATGCCTCAAGAACCATCTTCGTTCCCGCCCTGAGCTGTGCTTCTACGAGTTGATTTCGGGTGAGCCTCAACCCGTTAGTTACGTCAAAGCGCAGCTTTGAGCGCATTACCTCACGGCTAAGTTCCGCCTTGTATATCTCAATGAATCGCTGCACCTGAGGGGTAAGATTGGAATCGGCGAGCATCTGCCAGTAAAACTGGTAGTTGAACTCCCCGTCGGTATACCAGGATGAATCCTTTAGGAGTTCTTGAGGCGGCGTGAACCTCATTATTTCACTGAGCTCCTCTTTTCCCAGAGTAACGCGCTCACGCTTGATTGCCAACTTCCAGATCACGTCCCCCAAAGCCTCCTCCCAAGTGGCAGTGGCGAGTTCACGACGTTCTGCATCACTGAGCTGTTTGAATTGCTCTTCACCCATTTGAGAGGCCAGACGATTGTAAGCCGCAGTATAATCCCGGGATGTAACTTTCTCCTTTCCTGCCACGGCCAGGACGTTTTCCTTTACCTTGCGTCTTCCGGTTTTCCCGCCCCGTCCTGTGATGTCAGCTCCCCAGCCCAAAACCATCAACCCTGCGAATGAAATAAGGACGATGAACATAACAATCTTCGCCCTTTTTCTTAGATTCATAATCATCAGTCTGTTCCTCCGTTAACGACCTAATCTTAATTTTAGCGTGATTGAGGCCTAAGTCAACTATCTACCAAGAGGAAGTCGTTCGGCGAGCGAGGAAGGCAGGCCCGCTTGTGATATGCGACGCTGAGCTTCAGCAACATCGTAGGTTACACGACGAAAGGCAATCTCACGACTTGAACAGTCCACCCTCAGGTAACACGCGCGGGGATCGCCGTCCCTTGGCTGGCCCACGCTTCCGGCATTTACAAGGAAGCGGCTATGCTCATCCCATACCACCCTCTCACCCATGATCTGTTCAGGCCACCCTCCTTCGGATGAAGCCTTCACGATGAAGGGGACGTGTGAGTGTCCGATGACCCCGATTCGGGATTTGAATGCTGAAAGTTCCTGTGCAGCACGGGTTATGGTAAAAACGTAGTCCCAACCTTCCGGCTGGGTGAAATTCGCGTGGGCAAGGTCTATATCCTCGAACGTCAGTGTTAACGGAAGGGACTCCAGATATGACCTGGCGGAGGGGCCGAGTTGCTCGCGCGTCCATAATACAGCCTGGCGGGCAGCGAAGTTAAAGTAGTCGATAGAGGTTTTCTCGATTACCCCCCAGTCATGGTTGCCCGCTATCGAGGAGGCTCCGAGATTCTTGAGAAGATCGATGCACTCCGAAGGAGCCGCACCGTAGCCTACTATGTCGCCTGCAACCAGCCACTGGCAAGCTCCCCACTCTTTAGCATCCTTTGCGACCGCCTCAAGGGCGTCGATGTTTGAATGGATATCTGAAAGAATCGCGATCTTCACTGCTCGGAGACTGGGATCTCTCGTTTATACAGCGAGT
Organism: Candidatus Stahliibacteriota bacterium; assembly: GCA_030670165.1. Classification (GTDB taxonomy): domain Bacteria; phylum Hydrothermota; class Tepidihabitantia; order B3-TA06; family B3-TA06; genus B3-TA06. The sequence goes on from DAOVCF010000020.1 coordinate 5,990, forward strand.
CGAGTACGCCGTTTACGAAACGGGCCGAGCCCTGGGTGCCAAAAAAGCGGGCAAGCTCCACGGCCTCGTCTATCGAGACCTTGGGAGGAATTTCTGCCAGGAAGAGAATCTCGCAGGCGGCCAGCCGCAGAATGGCCCTGTCCACGTAGGAGAGCCTCTCCAGTTTCCAGTCGGTGAGTGAGCGTGAAAGTGAGAAATCTATACGCTTCTGCTCGCGAATCGTCTTTTGGATCAGTATTCGAAGATAGTCGGCGGAGTTAGTCTTCAGTCTCCGCCGCCGTATAACCTCCACTGTGACCTTCAGCGGGTCCGCATCCACGAGATCAATACGGTACAGGATCTCCACAGCCGCAATACGTGCACAAGTCCTCGGCCCCTTGAGGGTACTTCGCTTCACTCGATCTTAATTACCTCTTCCTTCCACTGAAGGCGCTATTCCCCTCGGGCCAGGTTCGCCATCTCGATAGCCGCGAGTGCCGCGTCCCAGCCCCGGTTGCCCTGCTTGACCCCGGCACGCTCCATGGCCTGCTCGGTCGAGTCGGCGGTCACTACTCCGTAGATTACGGGCTTCTCCAGTTGGAGACCGAGCGCTGCGATCCCTTTGGCCGCCTCTGAGGCAACGAACTCGAAGTGTGGGGTCTCACCGCGGATAGCCGCTCCAAGGCAGATCACCGCATCTATGTCTTTATCTGCGGCCATGGCCTTGGCCGCATGAGGAACCTCGAAGGTCCCTGGCACGTAGCGAACCTGAACCCCCTCAGCCTTGTGGCGATCAAGACAATCGAGCGCTCCATCCAGAAGAAGCCTGGTGATGCGCTCGTTGAACCTGGAAACCACTATCCCGAAATTTAGTCCTTTCGCGTCCAGGCTGCCCTTTTGTTCGGTAACCTTCATTTATCTTCCTCCTCGTTCTTTTGCCTATCAAGTAAATGCCCCAGCTTGTCCCGCTTGGTTTCAAGATAGAAGCGGTTATGCTCGTTGGGCTGAATAATCAGCGGCACACATTCGACAACCTCGAGGCCGTAACCCTCGAGTCCTATTCGTTTGGCAGGGTTGTTGGTCATGAGTCGAATGCTCGTAAGCCCCAGATCGGCAAGTATCTGTGCTCCGATCCCGTAGTCCCGGGCGTCGGGCGGGAAGCCGATGGCCACGTTGGCCTCAACCGTATCCAACCCCTGATCCTGCAGACGATAGCAAATGAGTTTATTCAAAAGTCCGATTCCTCTGCCTTCCTGACGCATGTAAACAAGCACCCCTAAACCTTCTTCTTCGATGCGCTGCATCGCCTGGTGAAGCTGATCGCCGCAGTCGCAGCGGTCAGAACCGAAAACGTCGCCGGTAAGGCACTGGGAGTGCACCCGTACCAGCACGTTCTTCCTGCCCTCAACGTCTCCCTTGATCAACGCAAGATGATGGTTTCCTTCCATGATAGCTTCATAGACTATCAGGTCGAACTCGCCATAACGGGTTGGCAGCGGCGTAGAGAAAAGGCGCTTAACCAGCTTTTCGCGGCGCTGCCGGTAGGCGATAAGGTCCTTGATGGTGATGATCTTTAAGGAGAGCTCTTTTGCTATTTCCTGAAGTCGAGGCAGGCGGGCCATTGAACCGTCGGCGTCCATGATCTCACACAAGAGACCGGCAGGAGCAAGCCCTGCCAGCAGTGCAAGGTCAACCGTGGCCTCGGTGTGACCCGCGCGGCGCAGAACCCCGCCCCTCTTGGCCACCAGAGGAAAGATATGCCCGGGTCGCGCAAGATCATCCGGACGGGTGGATGGGTCTACGAGGGCCTGGATGGTTCTTGCCCGGTCGAACGCTGAGATGCCTGTGGCCGTGCCGTGCTTGTAGTCTACTGAGACGGTAAACGCGGTGCCGTGCTTCTCGGTGTTGCGTTCGACCATCGGGGGCAGCTGGAGCTCCTCCGCACGTTCCCTGCTGATGGGCGCGCAGAGTAGACCTCTACCGTGCTTGAGGATGAAGTTAATCATCTCGGGCGTTGCCTTGGAGGCCGCAGCTATAAAGTCACCCTCATTCTCTCTGTCCTCATCATCAACCACCACTATCAGCTTACCCTGCCGGATGTCCTCTACAGCATCCTCGATCGATGCAAAAACGCTCACAGCTTTCTGCCGTACCAGGCCCTGGTGTATGCCTTGAAGCGCTTATCTTCCCTGCGAACTTTCCAGAACCTTTGATTGTCCCTGTACCAGTCTATGGTTTCACCCAGGCCTTGCTCGAAGCGCTTGCGAGGTCTCCATCCCAGGAGCTTATGCGCCTTGGTGGATCGGGCGATCAGCTTTGCCACGTGACCGGGCCGGTCGGTGTGGGCCTTCAAAAGACCCTTCGGTTTATTCAGACGATCGAGGATGCGCTCGGCGATCCAGTTTATAGAAAAGCTGTGTCCGGTTCCTGCATTTAGCTCCTGGCCCGCAAGGGGTGAGAAGTCATCCGCAAAGAGCGCCTTCTCGATCAAGGCGGCACCGTCACCAACCCACATCCAGTCGCGCTCCGCAGTGCCGTCACCGTAGACGTAGAGAGGAAGATCAAGCAAAGCGTTCGTGGTAAAGAAAGGAATCAGTTTTTCAACGTGCTGGCGCGGACCGTACATGTTGAACAGGCGAAGGATAAGTATCGGAAGTTTGTAGGTCTTATAGAACGAGTAAGCCAGGCGGTCGGCCCCTGCCTTGGTGGCGGCATAAGGCGACTGGGGGGCAATGGGATGAGCCTCATCCATCGGGGTCCTCTGTGCAGTTCCGTAGACCTCGCTCGTTGAAAGATGAATGATCCGCTTGACCTTTGATGAAACAAGCGCTTCAAACAGGTGGGCGGAGGAAACGAAGTCGTTTTTGACAAAGGTATCTATCGAAAGGATGGAGCGATCAATATGTGTCTCGGCGGCAAGGTGGGCTACCGAGTCTATCCCTTTGAGCAGCGGTTCGAGGATTCTTTTGTTACCGGCGTCGCCCCGGATAAAGCGGAAGTTGGGATCCTTACGAACGGATCGAGGGATGGTATCCAGACGACCGGGATAGACCAGCTTATCGAGAACCATAACCTTTGTATCCCCCCTCTGGATCAGTCTCTCAACCAAGTGCGAGCCCACGAACCCGGCCCCTCCGGTTACCAGCACCGAGCGCTTCCTCATCCGTCCTTCCTCGACCAGTCGTAGGGAATCTCGCCGGAATGAGGATCTACGCGGAATTCGTCAGGCTCGGAGTAGTTGTATGGTTCGGTAGGCACGTTGATGAAGAACGCAGGCTCGGTGCCGATGCCCTTCATGCCGTGCAGCACGCCCGTAGGTATGGAAATGAGTAAGGGGTTCTGCTCGCCGATAAAGAGCTCCATGAGCTGACCTTGGGTCGGCGAATCATCCCTTGAGTCGTAGAGCACCAGCTTGGCCATCCCCTTGACGACGCACAGGTTGTCGCGCTGGACCTTATGATAATGCCAGCCCTTGACCACACCCGGGTAGACGGCGGAGAGGTAGACCTGGCCGAAGCGCTCAAAAAGTTCGTCGTCTGAGCGCAGAATCTCCATGAGCCAGCCGCGCTCGTCAGGTATAACCCGAAGCTCCTTTATCTTAACGCCTTGGATTCCCTGTTGCATTGCGTAAGTTTAGGCTCGTTTCTCCTCAAGTCAACCTCAGCAGGCAAATGCTGAACGACCCTTTTTCTGAAGCAGATAAGTTGACAAGCGGAGATTTTACCGTTATTGTTACTCTCAAGGAGGTAACATGAAGATACTTAAATTGCTAGTTCCCCTGGCATTGATCGGCACCGCGTGCGTGTCGCCGCCGCTGTATGACTCGGCAATCGCGCATGAAGGTCTGACCGTGGGCGCTGGCTTTGCCTACCAGTCGGCCTATCGGTCGGGCACCGAGGTTAATCAGGGTACGGCTGAAGGCACGTTCAAGGGTGCAAGGCCGGATTTTCTAATCGCCTACGGGGTCTCCAACACCTTCTCGATCCAGGGACGCTTCGGGATGTTCGTCTCCCCTGATCTCTACTGGTGGGGTAACGATCCCGACGACGAAAGCGGAGCTTACCATCTACCCGTTCCCATGTCCTGCGTCGGACTCAAGCTCTCCACCCCCGCAGAAAATCGGTTCAACGCCGCACTGCGCATGGATCTCGATTTCCCCAACATCGTCAGCCTTACCCCCATGATGGGTCTGTCAGACGAACGGGGTCATGAATTCATTACCTTGGGGGTGCAGACCACCTATCTCTTTCTTCCCCAGACCGCCTTCATCAACGTCCATCCGGTCAAGGGACTGCACGTGTACGCCGCCGCCGACGTGCTTCCCTGCAAGCTGGAGGTGGCTGACCTTCGCTTCGACGGCGACGATTTCTTTCAGAGCTTCTGCCTGGGGCTTGCCTACACCCACCACTTCGGGAAGAGGCAACAGTAAAGGTATAGTTAGCTTTCAATATCTCCACGAATCATCCCAGAAACTACCAGGTGCGGGGAATTGCTTCTGCGATCTTTCCGTCGAAGACGGAAAGGAGCACTGAATTTCTTGACAGTGGGTAAGAGAAGGTTAATATCATCCCATGGCGGAACCAAACTTCATCCACCTTCACCTTCATACCGAGTACAGCCTCCTTGACGGTTCCATCCGGGTGAAGGAGCTGGCCGAGCAGGCGCGCCGGTTCAAGATGCCTGCGGTGGCGATGACCGATCACGGCAACATGTTCGGGGTAGTGCCTTTCTACAAGGCGATGCAGCGCAAGGGGGTAAAACCCATCATAGGTATAGAAACCTACGTGGCAGCGGGGAGTCGCTTTGACAAGAAAGAGACCCCTTCGTCAGGGGAGGTAAACTATCACCTTACCCTGCTTGCGGCAACCAACACCGGCTACAAGAACCTGGTCAAGCTTTCCTCTATCGCATATCTCGAGGGCTTCTACTACAAGCCTCGAATAGATAAACAGATACTTGCCGAGCACAGCGAGGGAATCATAGCTTTGTCTGGCTGCTGGAAAGGGGAGATTCCCTCGGCGTTGGCCCGGGGGGATATCAAGACGGCCAGAGCAGCTCTGCGATCCTACCTTGACATCTTCGGGCCTGAGAATTTCTTCCTCGAGGTGCAGAACCTGGGGCTTTCCGGAACCGAGGATATGATTAAACGCACCGTTGATTTGGCAGGCCAGGAGGGCGTAGGCATAGTTGCCACCAACGACTGTCATTTTCTTAGCCGCGATGACGCGGACGCACACGACGTGCTTCTGGCGATTCAGACCGGCAAGAAGGTGGACGACGTTGACCGAATGCGATTCGAGTCAAACGAAATGTACTTCAAGTCGCCCCAGGAGATGGCCGCAGCGTTCAAGGATCTGCCCCAGGCCCTTGAGAACACTGTCAAGATCGCGGAGCGCTGCATGGTGAGCATTGATCTGGATACCCGTAACTTCAAGCTGCCGCGTTACCCAATCCCGAAAGAGTTCTCGTCATCCATGTCTTATTTGCGTGAGCTTGCCTACTCCGGCTGTCGCGAGAAGTGCCCTTCGGATAAAAAGGTATACGCACAAAGACTTGAGTATGAGCTTGCTATCATCGGGAAGATGGGCTTTGCCGGATACTTCCTGATCGTTAAGGATATAGTGGATTATGCGAAGCGTAACGGTGTACCTGTCGGGCCGGGGCGCGGCTCGGCGGTGGGAAGTCTGGTGCTTTACTCGCTTGGGATAACCGAGCTTGATCCCATCCACTACGGACTTATCTTCGAGCGCTTCCTGAATCCGGACCGTATCACCCTTCCGGATATAGACATAGACTTCGCCGACGAGGATCGCGAGGAGGTTATAAATTATATCCACGAGCGCTACGGCAAGGAGAACGTTGCCCGCATCATTACCTTCGACACCATGAAGGCCAAGGCAGCGATTCGAGACGTGGGCAGGGCGTTGGACATCCCATTCGGTGATGTGGATAGACTGGCAAAGCTCATCCCGTTCAACATGAACCTGCGCGAGGCACGCAACACCCAGAATGAACTTGCCGAACTGATCAAGGGCAATCCTTTATACGAGAGGCTCTTTGCTATCGCCGAAAAACTGGAAGGGGTGTCTCGTCATGCCTCGATCCACGCCTCGGGCGTGGTGATCACCCCTGAGCCTCTGACAGAGTTCGTGCCCCTGTACAAGGCCGCGGACGACGACATCTCCACCCAGTTCGACATGAAGGCAGTTGACTCCATAGGACTCTTGAAACTCGACATCCTGGGGCTTAGAACCCTCTCGGTGATCAAGATGGGCTCCAAACTTATAAATCAATCGGGACACAAGATAGATACCGAAAACCTCCCCTTGGATGACAAAAAGACCTACGAGCTTTTGCAGCGCGCCGACACCGCCGGGGTGTTCCAGCTTGAAAGCCGGGGTATGCGCGAGATACTCCACAAGCTCAAACCCACCGAGATTGAAGATATAATCGCGGTGATAGCCATCTACCGGCCAGGACCTCTGGCGAACATCGATCTTGACGAGTTCTTCCGACGCAAGAACGGTCAAAGCAAGATAACCTACCTTCATCCTCGTCTGGAACCGGTACTTGCCGGAACCTGCGGTATGTTTATATATCAGGAGCAGGTGATGCAGACCGCACGTGCGATAGCGGGATTTTCATACGTTCAGGCCGATCACCTGCGCCGAGCCATGGGCAAGAAGATACCAGAGCTCATGATCGAGATGAGGAAGCAGTTCTTCGAAGGCGCCAAAAAACAAGACATAGACCAGAAACTCGCTCAGGCCATCTTCGATCAGATCGCGCCTTTCGCAGGCTACGGGTTCAACAAGTCGCACTCCGCAGGGTACGCCCACATATCCTACGCCACCGCATATCTTAAGGCAAACTACCCGCGCGAGTTCTACACCGCCCTTCTGACCAGCGAGATGGGACACTCCGAGGTCAAGATGGCCCAGTTTATTGCGAATGCACGCAGAGGCGGGATCGAGATTCTTCCTCCGGACATAAACAAAAGCGGCTACGCCTTCAAGATCGAGCAAGAAGGGATTCGCTTCGGCCTCGGGGCCATAAAGAACGTAGGCAAGGGAGCGGCTGAGCTCATCGAGGGAGAGAACAAAAAGGAGCCTTTTTCCGATACGCGGGACTTCCTTACCCGTACCCACGGAACGGTGAACCGCAAGTGCGCGGAGTTCCTTATAAAGGCGGGATGTTTTGACTCCATTGACCCTGACCGCGAGCTTCTGATCGCTCATCTTCCAGACGAGATCTCCCGACTGGGGAACAAGCGCGGGCTGATACTTGAGAAACAACAAGGGCTTTTTGTCGATTCCGAGAAGGTGGAAGGAAAATCCGAGCGGCGCAGACAAAAAAAGTTCCGGCCCAAGGATTTCCTGAACTACGAAAAGGACGCGTTCGGGTTTTACCTCTCAGGACACCCGCTTGAGGAGTACCGCGACCTTTACGAGGCGCTTGATGTATCTCCAATAGAAGAGATAGACGAACGTATGGACGGTAAAACAATCGTGGTCGCCGGTGCGGTTGCAGCTCGCAAGGCCAAACGAGACAAGAAGGGCCGCGAATACGCGATCGTAACCCTTCAGGATTTCACCGCTGAGATGGACGTTTTTGTCTTCGCCAGGCTCTACGAGGAACACCGGGGGATCCTTCGTTCAGACGAACCGATCCTGGTCAAGGGCCGCGCCGCGATCACGGAGGATGACGCAAGGGCCAAGCTGTTCAGCGAGGAGATAATTCCCTTTAGCGCCGCACGCGCCAGACTTAACAAGGTAATCGTAGAACTTGACGAACAAGAGATATGCAGGGAAGAACTCCTCAAGATACGGGAATTGGCTGAGGAGTTTCCGGGGCGCTGTGCTCTCTACATAAACTTAAGAAACGGCGAAAACGGCAACAATCGAACCCGCATCCGAAGCAAGGATATAAAGGTAAGCCCCTCGGCAGAGCTTATGGAGCGTTTGAGAGCCATACCCTGCGTGCGCAGGGTCCGCGTGCACGGAAAGATATAAATACCCCAGAAAGTAAATCCAAGTGGGAACCCTATTATCTCAGGTTTTTATATATTCGTTAATGGGGTAGAACGGAGAGGGCGGGATTCGAACCCGCGACCCCGGTTTCCCGGGGTACACGATTTCCAGTCGTGCTCCTTCGGCCAGCTCGGACACCTCTCCTTGTGGGGCATTCGTTTGGTCCAAACAAATGCCCCAGGTAAAAGAAAGTATATAGTAATCAGCCAAAAGGTCAAGAGGCATGCCTCGCCCCAGGTCTGTTGACCAGCAAACCACATCCCCTATAATACATCATGCGATCCAGCGCACGGAACGTCCAGCGATTGATTAAGACCTTGAAAGCCAAAGGCATAAAAGACGCAAGGGTCATCAAAGCGTTCGGGGAGGTTCCCCGCCACCTCTTCGTGCCGCCTGGGCTGGAACACAAGGCGTATCAGGACGCAGCCCTGCCCATAGGCGGGGGACAGACGATCTCCGCTCCATCCACGGTGGCGGCTATGCTTGCCGTACTTCAACTCTCTCCTTGCGACCGCGTGCTCGAGATCGGAACAGGCTCAGGATTCCAGACAGCGCTCCTGACTAGGCTGGTCGCCGAGGTCTACTCAATCGAGCGCAATCTGAGCCTGATCAAGGAGGTGGGGAAGAAGCTTATAAGGGCCGGATGCGGAACCGCACAACTTAGAGCCGGGGACGGAATGCTTGGATGGTCACAGCACGCACCCTACGACGCGATTATCGTAAGCGCCGGGACGCTAGAAATACCCCAGGCCCTGTTGGATCAACTCAAACCAGGCGGCAGGATGATTATACCTTTAAAGGGCCGGATCAACCTGATAACCAAAACTCGCGGTGGATTGCGCTTCCGCGAACTCTCCAGCTGCCGATTCGTGCCCCTGCTGCCAGGGCATACGGGCTGACGCCCTCTTTTTCTCCTCCAGGCAATAGATCGGAAGTCGTGGGATTTAATCCTGTTTTTTCTAGTACGTAGCTTCTTAAATTAAGAAGCACTACATAAACCGCTCGAAGCGTTCCTTTTTTGCCTTGCAGATAGGACACACCCCGGGCGGTTCCTCTCGCGCGCACAGGTATCCGCAGACCCGGCAGCGCCACACCGGCTTGGAAGTGCCTGTGGGCACCTTTCCCTCCTGTTTTTCCTTAAACTGACTCCTATCCTCGCGCGCAGGTCGCCTTTCCGGTATGGACTCCGGTGCCTTCTCGCCGCGAAGAACCGAACCCGACACGTATAACGCGCAGTAGCAGGCGTCGTGCTCGGCCAGGTCAGCATCCCGGTAGTCGCACGGGCAGATGATGTCCAGGTCCTCCTGTTTAACCCCGTCGGCCAATCTACACGGGCATGCCCAGTAGCCGTAGCGGCGCTCGTTGATAAGAAGGCTTCTAACAAGCTCCTTGGTGAACTCGATATCCGGATTCAGGTGATAACCTGCGGCCTCGGCCTCCTTATCCAGCCTTTTATATAGCTTATCTACCTCTTCGGGGGTGGGCTCTTTGACCTCCTGGTTCACTTCTCCAGCTCCTTGCGAATCTCCTCCGGCTTATAACCTCGAATCACCTTATCGTCGTCTATCACCATTGTTGGGAAGGTGGCAACCGGATTGTACTTTTTAACCTCCTCGATGACCTTATCCTTCTCTTCCCTACCCAAAAGATCAACATCGATAAAGTAATAATCCACGCCCAACTGGTTAAGTAACCGCTTGGTCTTCTTGCACCACACGCAGGTGCTTAAAGCGTAAAGGATTACTTTCCCCTTGTTTTCCCCTTCTACGTGCTTCATTTCCATTGTGTCACTCCTAAGACGTTCTAAAAGACTATAGAGAAGTGGATGGTGATGTCAAGCGGTTTTATTTATCTACGGAGCCTCCGAACTCTAAAAGCTCCATCACGTTGCCTGCAGGGTCGCGGATGGCGGCGTAGATTCCGGCCGGGCAGGTCTGGGGTTCGGCGTGGATGAACTCCACATCCTTGGATTTAAGATCAGACATTACCTTGCGAAGGTCTGAGACCTGGATGTTGACAAGGGTCTGGGCTGCGTTGGGGTAATCGATCTTGAACGGCTTATCCACTTTGTAAAGGAGCACCGACGGGCCATCATGATCCAAAAGGACGATGTCGGGATAATAGTCCTTGGACTTTACTTCAAAGCCAAGTTTGTTACAGTAGAAGCGGATAGCCGCATCCAT
>DAOVCF010000009.1 GCA_030670165.1 Candidatus Stahliibacteriota bacterium
ACAACAGCCGGAGCAAGCTATCGTATTATTGAACCCTTGAGTGTACGTCTGTGGGGTAAGTATTCCGCTTCGCCTGTTGACGATCTGCGCCTGCCCTGGCCTAATCCGGGCGGGATAAGCGTGGCGGCTGAAGCCATCTGGAAGCAGGGAGTATGGAGATTCTCTGCGAAAGTAGGTACGCGAATGTTCCACCCAATCTTGTCCGAGACTGGTGCACGATTGGAAGGAAACTCCTACCATCTCAGGATAGGGCTTGGGCTGGCCATTTGACCTTGACTTGGCCGGATAATTTCCTAGACTTGAAACCAAACGATTAGGAGGCATTATGAAAGCTCGAGCACATCACTCTTTACAAGACCTCTTCGGGATAGCCATCAAGGCCGAAATAGAAGCGCAAGAGATATACACGAAGATCAGCACGTACACCAGGAACTTCGTGCTCAAGGAAAAGATGCGGTTCCTGGCCAGTGAAGAGGAGAAACACGAAAGGATTCTGAGAAGCCTGTTCAAGCAGAAGTTCGCAGGGGCTGAACCTGTGATTCCCCAACAGACGGTAGCACCGGTGCCCGGATGGAGACCGGACGAGGGCGGTAATGTAAGTGAGGCCCTTAAGTCTGCCATGCAGACCGAACTCGATGCAAAGGCATTCTACGAGGCCATGGCAGGAAGGATCGAAGAACCCAAGATGCAATCTGTACTCAAATACCTGGCCGCGATGGAGCAAACCCATTACCACCTGCTTGAGACTGAATACAACGCCGCGATGGAGCTTGAGGACTACGACCGTTTCGACCCGGCCGTGCACTGGGGCGCGTAAGCAAGAATCTAATCTACACTAATCTGTGAGTTAAGGCGAGCCAACCGACTCGCCTGCCAATTTCATATCCTCTGAAAACTCTGAATCACGACCAAGACATATGCGGTTAAGCACTTGGAGTTTCATACCCTCAGGGGTCCCCGCGGCGTTACGTAGTAACGTCGTGGGGTAAAAGGTTACCTTGACGCGGGCAAAACACGTTCTATAATCAATACAGGAAAGAGGAAATTACCCTCCCCTAACCATCAACCCCTCCCGCGAGCGGGACATCCCGTCCCGCTCGCTACATTTAAATACCCCACAAAGTTGCTTTGCAATTTTGCGGGGACCCCGATAAATTATTCAGTTTGGTCGTCGGGTGATGTTTCTATCTCTATGTCACGTACAATGCAATCTCTGCCCTCAAGTATCTCAAGCGAGCCCCGCTCGCACTTTGGGCAGGCAAAAACAGGCAAGGCTTGGTGAAACAAAGGGTCATCCTTGACCTGAAGCGGGCCTTCGTATCCGCACTTGGAGCACCGCACCCTGGCCGGAATTATCTTATGAATTATCTCCGCCTCCTCCGCTTCTGTATTCTTAAAAAGCTCTTTAAGCCAGAAGATCACCTGTTCGGGGTTGAGGAAGGTAAGTTGACCTACTTCGAGATTTATGCGGATAATCTTCACCGCCCCCTCGCGCCTTGCTCCCTTCAATACCGCCTCAGCTGCCCCCTGGGCTACCGACATCTCGTGCATTAGACCTAGAGTTCGAGGGCTAAAATAAGCTCTTCTATCCCTTCGCCGGTACGAGCACACATAATAACCACCCTGGTTCCAGGACTTATTGTTTTGACATCTTCCTTGAGTTGCTTAACCGAAACCTGCATTGGTTCGGCCAAATCCTTTTTGTTTATGACCGCTACGTCTGCCTCGCGGAATATGTAAGGGTGCTTTTTAACCATGTAAGGACCTTCGGTAACCGAGATCACCACCATCCTTTGGTCAGCACCCAATGGGAAATCTGCAGGACAGATCAGGTTACCTACGTTCTCGATAAACAAAAGATCGATATCCTCAGAGACCTTATCCACTGCATGGGAGATAAAATGGGCATCCAGATGACACTCCTTGCCGGTGTTTATCTGAAATGTCTTGACCCCATGAGCGCCGATGCGATCGGCGTCTATGGTAGTGGTCAAATCACCTGCCAGTGCACCTATACGGTAGCGGTCCTTTAAGCGTTCTGAGAGTTTCTCAAGGATGGTTGTTTTCCCCGAGCCTATGGCTCCCATCACGTCCACGGAGCGTATTCCTCGCTCCTTCAACTGCTTATTAATCTTTTCTGCAAGCTCACGGTTGTGCGCAAGCAAACTCTCTTCACTCGCAAGGTCTACAATCTTGTGCATTCCTAACTTTACGCTGTAGGTGTGGAAAGTCAACGCGCGTTTGAGCTCAATCCCTCCAGGAACAGAAGAAGTTAATACTTGAAAAAGGTACCATCCAATTTAAAATTTGCACTTTGCAATTTGAATTTATTTGATTAGCACAAGTTTGCGCCTAACCCTTGCATTGTTTGTTGTTACTAATTGAGCGAAGTAGACACCACAAGGGGTGCTTGTTACGTCCCATGTTACTATACCTTTAGATTGAGTGATTTTCTGTGAAAGGATAAGTCGCCCTGTGGCATCGAAAACTCGAAGTCTCCCGGTTTCATTAGGAGGTAAAGAATATTGAAATGAAACTAGGGTAGAAGCGATGTCTATCTGTGCTTCTAAGTTCAACTGTTCTGTGGAGGGTAGTTCTTCAACGATGCCACTTCCGACCTTCCCTGTGGTGTCTACAAATTGAGCGTAAAGACTTACGTCCGGAGTGTTCCGGCTGTCAAGCCAAACGCAAATTACCCCACCTGGTACTGCTTCACCGATAGAGGTAGATATATCTGAGAAATCGTTAGTTCCCAGCCATACCGTCACGCCCTTAGTCCCAAACATAACCTCCCCTGACGCTCTTATTCGCTGAACAAAGATGCCTGGGGAAATTAAGTAATCAGGATCACCAATCGTGCTGAAGACCACAAATATGCCTTCATCACCATCCAAACACTGATTAGGATCATCCATAAAGGTATTCCCACCGCTTCTTTCCCAAAAGGCTACTCCAGGGTTGCTCCATACCAGAGTGCCGGACGAGTCAACATGCTGCACAAGTTCACCGTGGTGGATGAAAAGACCGCCCATACCGTCGGAGATGAATCTTTCTGACTCGCCCGTGGGTGCGGGAGATTCCAGATTGTTCACGCTGAGCATGGATTGATTGATCTGAATTGGAACACCTCCTTCTTGCCAAAGATTTTGCCCCGAGCTGTCAACCCGTTGAGCATAATATGGCTCTGGACCTTTGCTGAAAAGAACAATGGCTCCTCCAGCTTCGTCGCTGCAAACTCCTTCAAAGCTCAACGCGTATTCGATAAGAACACCCAGTGTATCCCAAAGGAAGTTGCCGCCCGAGTCAATACGTTGCGCAAGATAAGCCCCACTTGTGTCTCCCACTCTGATACCAGTCCAAACATCAAGTAAAGCGTTACCAGAAGGTAGAACTTTCGGTGTTCCTCCAATCGATTGCCCTGAAACCAATACACCCTCCAAATCCCATTGAGCTTCTCCGTTGGCATCCAACCTTTGAGCCTCAACAGCGTAAGGGTCGGCAATTAGATTAAACCATGTGGCGGCAAAGTCTCCGTTATCTAAAATTGCTCCATCGCACACATATTGTTGCCCTGTTTTAACACAAGCTGGAACACCCTGCTCTCCCCACAGCCTTTGGCCGGTGGAGCCGGAGAGCTTCTGCGCGTAGATGTCGCCGTCATCGTTGCGGTAGTCACGCCATACGAAGTAAGCGTCCTGGCCGTCGGTCACCATGTGATGGTCTCGCTGGTTTGAATCACTAAGGCATACGCGGATGCCCCCAGCGTCCCAGTGGATCACGCCGGTGGTATCCAGCTTCTGGCAGTAGATAAGCCTATCTGCCTCCCACGAGATGACCACCGAGCCGTCGTTAATGTAAACCATCTGTGGGTTGCTAATGGCCTCAGGCGTCTGCACCACCTTCACCCCGCCCGCAGGCCAAAAGGCTGAGGCGGGCAAGGCTACAGCCAAGATTGTCAGGATAACTTTCCTCATTCTATCCTCCCTGTTGAGTTCATAATATATAAATATAGGTACTTTTGGCCGGGATGTCAAGCATATTATGTCATTGCGAGAAGTACGATTTGAAAAATCGTTACGCCGCACAATATCAAACACACTCCGAGATTACCCTTCGCTTTGACGATTGGGGTCCCCGCAAAGGAGCAAAGCTACTTTGTGGGGTAAAATCAAGGGTAGGGTATGTGCAGGGTATCCCCTTTCTTGACGCCATGGGCACGGAACCAGCCTTGCTCCATCTCGATCGCGTACTGAAACGGCCTGAACGGCATGTGCATGGTGGTGGTATCGAAAGGCTGCATCTGGCTGATGCCCACGATTTCGCCCCGGGAGTTTATGAAAGCGATGGAAAGCGGTATCCTTGTATCCTTCATCCAGAACGGGTATATAGCTTCCTGGGAAAAAACGAAAAGCATGCCGTTGTCCGGCAGGAGTGAATCCCGGAACATGAGACCCTGACGCCTTGAGTCCGAATCATCAGCCACCTCCAGGGTTACCCTGGTTTCTCCCATCATCATCTCTACCTGATTCGGCTTCTCCTGGGTCTTTACCCTCGCAGGTGCATTCGATCTGCACCCTGCCAATCCTGCAACTGCAGCAATCAGCACCGCCCCGGAAAGCCTACCGCGACGTGGTGGGAGACCCCTGTCTGCCTCCACCCTAATCCCAGTATATGAATCGTCCGCAGTTCGGGCAGTTATGGACTGCCCCGCGCTGGCCTGAAAGCTCGGTGGGCACCTTGCTGAAGCATCCTCCGCAAAAACCGTTCAAAACAGGGACAATCGCCCAATCGTTGTAGCGACTAATTATACGCTGATACATCTGGTAAAGCACAGGGCTGATCTTCTTCACAAGCTCCTCCCGTTTCTTTAAGAGCATCTCGACGGGATCCTCGGCGGTCTGGAAACCGATCTTTTTAAACTCGCGTCTCATCTCGGTATTACGCCAGTCCTTTATCATGTAGTCCAGATGCTGCAACTCCAGGAGGCACCTGATTTCTTCAGACATCAGAGCCCATCCTCGATCTCTTTAACAAGGGCTATAAACTCCTCGGGTGTCTGTGGTTTCTCGTAGAGCTTGCTCTTCAAGAGTTCCTGACATATCACCGCCACTCTTCCCAGGGTTATAAGATACTGGTTACCCGGATCCTGTGGAGGTGCAACTATCAGAAAGAAGAGATGCACAGGTTGCTTGTCGATGGCGTTAAACTCCACCCCTGCATCAGAGCGCCCTACTACCACCTCCAGCTTGTCTGCAACCAAAGAACGTCCGTGCGGAATGGCAACGCCCTTGCCGATTCCCGTGGAACCGAGTTCCTCCCGCTTTAGTAAGGTTGAAACAAGAAGGTCTGAGTCTTTGTCCTTGCGAATGCAACCCATCAGCTCCAGCAATACATCCTTCTTCTTTCGCGCAGAAAGACTGAGGTTTATACACTCCGGTTTGAGCAGATTGTAGAGATTCACTGAACCTCCTTTAAGGTATCATAACATAAAACTTAGGGCGATTTTAGCCTATGTCAAGTCTTTTGAGCGAAGTTAACCTTCTTTGCATCGCCCCACAACTGTTCAAGTTCATAAAACAAACGCGCTTCAGGAAGGAAAAGATGAACTATTACCTCGACGAAATCCAGAAGAATCCAATCACCGCCCTCCAGTCCCTCAATGTGGTGCAAACCCCAATCACCTTTGCTCTTCAGGCGCAACTCCTCTGCAAGGGCACGGTTATGGATGCTTGAGGAAGCCGTGGCAAAAACAAAAAATTCCGTAACATCCGAAAGCTTACGAACATCAAGGATGTGGACATCCTCCGCCTTCTTCTCAACAAGCAGTCTTGCGAGCTTCTTGACAAAGGCGCCGCTTAGTTTCACTGGATGGCCTCCACTGTATCCGGGAGATATTTTACGTAATCATCTCCTATAATGAGCGTCACCCAAACCGGGGAAAGGGTATCGAGTGACTGGGTTACAGCAGTTTCATCAAGCCTAAGGGTACGTACCAGCAGACGGGCATTTGCGTTCGCATGGCTGCGGCGTTCTACGATTATTGTCTGAGCGAAGTGGCCCTTTGCATCCCCTATGGAAAGCACATCGTATCCATTGCCGCGCAGATAAGCCCTGGCGCGTCGGGCAACACCGGCCTCGCCACACCCATTGAGTATCTCGACACGAACAGGCCCCACGACCTCCGGTTTGGCAACCATTTCTCCTTTTGTTATAAAATAGTATGCAATAGAAGCCGCCGCTCCCATCACGAAAAGCACCAGAACTATGAGGATGAACCTTTTGATCGCAACCCCTTTATACAGCTGTTACCCTCTACCACCGTATCTTCCAAGGTAACGAAAGGACCTACGCGAGACCCGGAACCGATACGAGTAGACCCTCTGAGTACTGTTCTGCCATTCACCTGGGCACCGGCGGCCAACTCCACTTCACTGTCTGCAAAAACCATATGGGGATTCTCTATCCTGGCCCCTGCGCGCCGCCAACGTGAAAGAAGACGGCGGCGTAAGATATCCTCCACTCGCTTAAGTGCCGCTGAATCGTTAACACCCATCAGTTCACTGCTGTCCTCTATCTTAAGAGCCTCAACACGCATTCCTCTCTCAACAAGGATCGCGACCACATCCGTCAAGTAATACTCACCTGTGGCAGGGCTTGGCTCAACAAATTCAAGCGTATCAAACAAAAGGCTGGACTCGAAGATGTAGGTGCCTGAGTTAATCTCCCTGATCGCTCGCTGGACCGAAGATGCATCCTTATCCTCCACGATCCGCAGGACGGTGCCGTCGCCGTTACGCACGATGCGTCCGTATCCCGAGGGGTCCGGAAACTCTGTGGATAGCAAGGTAGCTGCTGCTCCACGCGACTGATGCAAGGCTATCATGTCAGACAGGGTCTGTGAACGTAGAAGTGGAACGTCACCGCATAGAACCATAACCTTGCGGGTCGTGACTTCATCCCGACAACGTCTGGCCGCATCCGCCGTACCCAAAGCCTCAGGCTGGATGATATAACGAATGCCCTCGTCGTCAAGCTCCTGAGGTATCATCTCATGCCCCTTGGAATCCACCACCACAAACAGATGCTCTGGAGAAAAACGCTGCACCGTTGAGAGGACGTGTGAAATCATCGGTCGGCCAAGCAAGGGACGCATCACCTTAGGGGTAGAACCCCTCATCCGCTTACCACTACCAGCAGCCAGAATGATGAAGGTCACGCGTTCCCCAATGGATTGTTTTCAGAATCCACCCTGATGATGCGGGGAGTTATACTCTCGGAAACCTCAAGGTATACAAACGCCATCACGATCAATCTGTCACCTATCTCCCCAAGCCTGGCGGCTCCGCCTTTTAACCAACAGGCACCTTCATTTTTCTCTTCGATGAGGTATGTTTCGAACCGTTCACCGTTGGCGAGATTAACGACCAAAACACGCTCGCCAGCAACAAGACCCGCCTCTTTTATGAGCTTCCGGGAAAGCCCCAGGCTTCCCTCATACTCTAGACTCTTCCCAGTAACTCGAATCGGATAAAGCTTGGCCTGAAGAAACTCTCGAAGCACCTATCCAGACTTCTTTTTAGGGGCTGGCTTCTTCTTCGCTGAGTCAGACTCGCGATCCCTGGCAGTTTCTTTCTTCTTGCGGGATTTCTCTTTCTCCTTAGCCTTGGCCTTCGACTTGCCGGTTTCCTTCGCCGGTGATTCCGCAGCGGTCTTTGCTGCGGATTTAGTTTTCTTTTTCTTTACCTCTCCCTTAACCGTCATCTCAAGGACAGCCATCTGGGCTCCATCCCCAAGTCGTGAGCCAAGCATGAAGATCCGCGTGAAACCGCTATCTCGGTCCTCGAAACGCGGGGATATCTCCTCGAAGAGACGCTTGACCAACCCGTGATCACCAAGGTGTACGTAAGCGTAACGTCGTGCGGCCAGGTCATCCCGACGGCTTCGGCTAACCAGCCTTTCGGCTAATCGCTGAGCGGCCTTGGCCTTAGGCAGGGTGGTTTTGATACTCTCGTAGAGAAACAACGAACGTACAAGCGAGCAGAGCAACGCTTTCCGATGCGCACGCGGACGCCCAAGCTTTGCAAGGTCGTTCCTATGCCTCATCTTTGCTACCTTCTTTTGTCTCCTCTTCAGTTGGCTGCTTGGCAAACTCGGCACCCATGCCCTCCAGCCGAGAACGCAGCGTGGAGAACGAACGAGGCTTTATATCACCCCACTCTTTAATCTCTTCCTCTGTATTGCTAATCAACTCGGCAACCGTCTTTATACCGTGATCCGCCAAGGCTTTTTTAACCGTCTGCGGCACATCCAAAGACTCAACCAGCACCTCGTCCCAGGCGGTTTCTTCTGCTTCTCCGGATTCAGCCAGACCAGCCCGAGGGTCAACAATCTTAGAAAGGGCCTCTACATGACTCTTAAGGAGCTCTGCGGTTTGAGCAAGTGTCTCCTCAGGGGTGACGCTGCCGTCGGTGGCAACCTCGAAGGCTATCTGCTCGTAGTCAGTCCGCTCCCCATACCGTACATTGACTACATCAATCTTTACCTGACGAACAGGCGAGTAAAAGGCATCGAGGAAGATTGTACCGACAGGCTCACCCGGCGAACGCTTCTTCACCGATTCCTGATTTTCATAACCCCTGCCGCGCTCAACCTTTATCTCTATGTGTACCGGGCGGTCTTTTGCGCTAAGGGTAAGAATCAGGGCATCGGTGTTTACAAGCTTCAGGTTTGCAGGCAGCTCGAGGTCTGCTCCGGTGTATTCACGTGGTTTTTCTGCATGCAGATGAGCGTATTCGAAATCCGCCCCTTCGAGCTTGAAGCGCAGTTTCTTAACATTCAGAACTATAAACGGCACGTCCTCCAGTACCCCGTCAATACTGGAGAACTCATGAATAACCCCGTCTATTCGCAGCTGCGTTGATGCCGAACCTTCAACCGAGGAGAGCATGGCACGACGCAGCACCGTTCCCATCGTCCACCCCCACCCACGGGCTAATGGACCAAAAGTAAACCGACCGAAGGTATCGGTAAGTGTCTCTCGGTCCACCGCAACCGCTTCGGCAATCTTTATGAATCTAGTTCGCTCAGACACTAACCCCTCCATTACTTGGAGTAAAGCTCAACAACGAGCTGGGCATTAATAGGTATCTCGGCTACATCCTCAGCCGCCGGCAAACGCGTAATCTGCACCTTCTTGCCGCTACTGGCAGCTGAAAACCAGGGGGGCAACTTCACTGTATCGAGGAGCTCGACACATTCCTGGGCAGAAGCTGAATCCGGCTTACGCAGCTCTATCTGATCCCCTGCCTTCACAAAATAGGAAGGAATATCCACCTTATGTCCAGAAACGGCTATATGACCGTGGCGAACCATCTGCCTGGCCTGGGAACGACTCTGAGCCCAACCTATCCTGTGGACAACGTTATCCAACCTGCGTTCCAAAAGCAAAAGAAGTCCAATAGCCGGATTGCCACGTTTCGCCGCGAGCTTAAAGAAACGGCGGAACTGGCCTTCAAACATGCCGTACATGAGGCGCAGCTTCTGTTTCTCCTTAAGCTGCAGGGCATAAGCCGAGGCACGCCTGCTGTAGCGCGATCTCTCCTTGGCACCGCGCCGGGAAAGAGCGCACTTTTCAGACAGACAACGTTCGCCCTTCAAAAAGAGCTTCTCGCCCTCACGGCGGCACTTCTTGCAAACCGCTGATAAATCTCGTGCCATAATCCCTCCTAGATCCGCCGCTGCTTAGGTGGCCTGCAGCCGTTGTGAGGTATAGGAGTCGTATCCACGATCCTGGTAATCTGCAGACCTGCATTTTGAATGGAACGAATGGCAGCCTCACGACCGGGTCCCGGGCCCTTAACGTAAACCTCAACCTTCTTGAGACCCTGGGAAGCGGCTTCACGTGCGGCTGATTCCGTAGCCTGCTGGGCTGCAAAGGGTGTGCCTTTTTTGGCTCCCTTGAAACCTATCCGCCCTCCTGAAGTCCAAACGAGAATATTGCCCTCAAAATCGCCGATCGAGACTATCGTATTATTGAAGGTTGCAAAGATCTTAACGATTCCCGCCTCAGGAAACCGCGTCTTCTTGCGACGAGTTCTCTTTCTGGCCAACGATCCTCCTAGGCTTTCTTCTTCTTAAGCACGCCGCTTGTTTTCTTGGGACCTTTGCGGGTGCGGGCATTCGTATGCGTGCGTTGTCCACGAACCGGCAGACCCATCTTGTGGCGAATACCTCTATAGCAGTTAATCTCTACCAGACGCTTGATATCAGCTGACACCTCCACACGAAGGCTACCTTCAATCTTGTAGTTCTCTTCTATCTCACGACGAATCAGGGTTAACTCCTTCTCATCCAGATCTTTGACCTTCTTGTGTGGATCAACGCCGGTACTTGCAAGGATCTTTCTGGAAGTAGAAAGCCCGATACCGTAGATATAGGGCAGGGCGTATGCAACCGCCTTGCCAGAAGGCAGATCTATGCCAGCAATTCGTGCCATCTCCTAGCCCTGCCTCTGTTTGTGTTTAGGGTTGTGCTTGCAGATCACAAACACCCTTCCATGGCGCTTGACGATCTTGCAGTGCGTACACATTCTCTTGACGGACGCTTTAACTTTCATAACTAAAAACTCCTTCTGGCCTTTACTTAAACCTGTAAACAATCCGGCCCCGGGTAAGATCGTAGGGCGAAAGCTCCACGAGCACCCGATCACCCGGAAGAATCTTGATGTAGTGCATGCGCATCTTGCCTGAAAGATGAGCAAGCACCCTGAAACCGTTATCCAGCTCCACCCTGAAGGTCGCGTTAGGCAGCGCTTCTACAACCGAGCCTTCGGTTTGAATCAAATCCCTTTTAGACATATTCTGTCAGCACCTCTGGCCCGTTTGCGGTAACTGCAACCGTGTGTTCAAAGTGGGCGGAATATTTCCCGTCCGCTGTAACTACGGTCCAGCGATCCTCACAAAGCTTAACCTTACCTGCCCCCAGGGTGAGCATCGGCTCTATCGCGATCGTCATACCTGCCTGGAGACGAGGGCCGACACCTGAAGGACCGAAGTTGGGGATATTTGGTTCCTCGTGCAGGGCGAGCCCTGTCCCGTGCCCGAAGTAATCACGCACCACATCGAGACCTGCTGCCTTCGCCACCTCTTCCACGGCATGGCTTATATCACCAACCCTGTTCCCAGGCATTGCCTGCTTGATCCCCGCCTGCAACGCTTTTCTGGTAACCTCCATCAATCGCTTAACCTCTCCACCAACGTCACCAACGGGTATGCTTCTTGCCGAATCGGCGATAAAACCATCCTTTGTAACCCCAGTATCTACCTTAACCAGATCACCTTCTTTGATAACCCGATCCCCAGGGATCCCGTGAATTACCTCTTCATTTATGCTTATACAGGCAGAGGCCGGGAATCCGCGGTAGCCCTTAAAGGTAGGCTCGGCGCCCTGGGAACGTATAAACTCCTCAATCGCCGCATCCAGGACGGCTGTCGTGCAACCCGGCAGCGCTTTCTTAGCGGCTAAATTCAACGACTTTGCCAAAATCCTGCCTGCGCGGCGGATGCCTTCGATTTCTGCAACGGATTTAATCACTATGCCGGACACAGCTCACCCCTAACCCTTTCAAAGACCTTATCACCTGACAGATTCCCATCCACCCTTATGAGACCATCGGCGAAGTAATCAACCAGAGGTGCCGTTTCTCTTAAATAGACCCGGTAACGCTCTCTGATCACCTCCTCGGTATCATCTTTGCGGCGGATGAGTGTAACACCGCAATTATCACAAACCCCGTCGTTCTTCGGGGGCCTGAAGCGCATGTTGTATATCTCCCCACACCCGGGACATACCCGCCTCGAACTTAAACGGGATGTCACGGTCTCTTCTGACGCATCGAGGTAGATAACCCGCAGCTCATCCCCTGCGGATAAGAGTGAACGCAGTCCTGCAGCCTGCCTTATGGTGCGAGGGAAGCCGTCAAGGAGCATCCCTTCCGGATGTGTGCGGAGGAACTCCCGAGCAAGTGCAAGGATAGTTTCATCATCCACCAATCGGCCCGCCTCAACATCTGCCTTGACCCTCTCGCCGAGCTTGCTTCCCGCATCAATTGCCGCCCGCAGCACGTCACCGATCACAAAAACGGCAAGCCTCAAGTGCTCGGATAGGGATGCGGCCAGGGTGCCCTTCCCGGAACCCGGAGGACCCAGAAGCACGACAATCTTCAACGTCTTCCCCTGATCTTCGATCCCTTGAGCAGGCCTTCATAGGAGCGCATGAGGAGATGGGACTCTATCTGCTGAATCGTATCGAGCGCAACACCCACTATGATAAGGTAGGTCGTGCCGCCGAAGAAGAAACTCACGCCGAGCCACTTTATGAGCCACCACGGCATAAGGGCCACAAAGGCAAGGAAAATGGCCCCTGGAAGTGTAATCCGGCTAAGCACCGTATTTATGTACTCGGCTGTTCTTGCACCCGGCCGTATGCCGGGCACGAACCCACCCATACGCTTCATGTTGTTGGCGATATCCTGTGGGTTGAAGACGATCGAGGTATAGAAGTAGGCGAAGAAGATGATACAGAGGGCGTAGAGGCCGTCGTAGAGCGGGCGCCCGGGCTGAAGCCAAAGCTGTAATCCCTCGGTGAAGTTAGTCTTCCCTAATAAAGTCGCAACGGTTCCCGGAATCATGATGATACTCTGGGCAAATATGATAGGGATCACGCCTGCGGTGTTCACCCGCAGAGGGATGAAAGTAGACTGTCCCCCGTAAATCCTTCTTCCTATAACCCGTTTGGGGTACTGAACTGGAATCTTACGCACCGCCTGGGTCATAAGCACCATCGCACCGAAGGTGAAGAGGATCACGGCAACAAGCACCACCAGAACGAACCAGGAGAGCTCCCCTGCCGCAACCTGCTGGATTGTACGACCCAAATCGGTAGGGATCCGGTCAAGACAACCGATAAAAATGAGAAAGCTGATACCGTTACCGATGCCTTTCTCCGTGATCAGCTCACCGACCCACATGAGGAAGATAGTGCCAGTAGTCAGTGTGAATATGGTAAGTAATCGAAGTGTAAACCCCGTCTGTGAGACAAGGGAAACAACCCGGCCGTCAGGAAGCACCACAGGAGGCTGACCTTCAAGGAATACCGCGATCCCTACAGCGTAAAGCAGAGCCAGAACAACAGTGAAGTAGCGAGTGTACTGGTTGACCTTGCGTCGTCCTTCCTCATCCTGCTGCAACTTCTGCAGCTTCGGGAACACAGACCCAAGGATCTGAAACATAATTGAAGCCGAGATGTAAGGCATCACTCCAAGGGCAAATACAGACCCGCGCGCGAGCGCGCCGCCTACAAAAAGATCGTAAAGCCCAAAGACAGTACCCCTCATCTGGCCAAGAAGCACGCCAACCGCTTGAGGATTAAGACCTGGCGTAGGGATATGGGTTCCGAGACGGTAAATGACTACCATAAGCAACGTAAAGAGGATTTTCTTTCTGAGATCCGGGATCTTGAAGATGTTCCCTATGCCTTGCATCATGGGTTCACCTCCAGCTTGCCTCCGGCCTTTTCGACAATCTTTTGTGCCTTTGCAGAAGCTGCGTGCACCTTTATCTCAAGCGGCTGTTTAAGCTCGCCTCGAGCCAGAAGCTTTACCGGCCGATCGCCGTGACGAACCAAACCATATTTGGCAAGGCTCTCTGGAGTAACGGGTTCGGTAGGGTCCCAGGAGGCAAGACGAACAAAGTTGATAACCTGGTAGCGCCGCTTGTCCTTGCCCTTAGCCTGGTGCATATGATTTTGTTTTTTACCCTTCTGCATGCCTCGCTTAGGGATACGCCGTATCAAGGGCATCTGGCCGCCTTCAAACTTCGGGCCGTGCTCTTTGCCGGAACGCTGCCCTGCGCCCTTGTTGCCGCGACCGCAGGTCCTACCATTACCTGACGCCACGCCTGTTCCCAAACGCCTGCGCCGCTTATGAGCCTTGGGATGCCTCTCAAGCAACTCAGCCATCAACAACCTCCTTCACTTCAACAAGATGGGAAACCTTTGCTATCATCCCACGAATCACCGGCGTATCATCGTGGATACGGCTTGCACCGATACGACGCAACCCCAAGGCGCGGGCATTTTTTTTATGTACTGGTTTTGAATCAATCAAACTGCGTACCAGCGTTACCTTCAGTTTCTTACTCTTCGCTCGCATCCTTACGCTCCATAAAGTAAGAGATCGGTTTATTGCGCAGACGAGCCGTCTCTTCAAGGCTGCGTACACTCTTCAGAGCCTGAATAGTCGCCATAGCCAGGTTGTAAGCTGTATGCGCACCCAAAGATTTCGTAAGCACATCCTTAAAACCGCATACCTCCAGAACCGCCCTGACCGGAAGGGTCGCAACAAGGCCGGTTCCAGGCGAAGCTGGTTTAAGGATCACCTGGCTGGCGGAAAAGCGTGCCACGGTCTGGTGAGCGATGGTTCGACCGACAGAGACCTTGCTCATGGATTTGCGAGCTTGCTCACGCCCTTTGGCCACGGCGATAGCCACCTCGCCAGCCTTCCCATGACCTACGCCGACTTTTCCGGCACCGTCTCCTACGACGACCGCTGCCGAGAGCTTGAAATTCTTTCCACCCTTAACCACCTTTGTAACACGCTTGATCTCTATCACCTTGTCAAGCAAGTCATCCTGCGGGGTCCTTGTCTGAAACTTATCCCTAAACATGCTAGAACTCCAGTCCTTCCTTGCGTGCGGCTTCAGCCAGAGCTTTCACTCTGCCGTGATACTTAAAACCCGCCCGATCAAACACTACCCGGGCAATCCCGCGTTTCTTAAGCTCCCCTGCAAGAAGCCTCCCAACAGCTGTGGCTTGAGCCTTCTTGTCACCACCAACACCCGCAACACCCGCAACACCCGCAACACCCGGTTCCCTCAAGGCGGTAGAAAGCGAGGAAACCCCGGTAAGAACACGGCCTTCCTCATCGTCTACCACCTGAGCGTAGATGTGACGGTTGGAACGGAACACAACGACCCTGGGCCGCTGGGTCGTTCCCTTGAGCCCGTGACGTATATGCAGATGACGTCTGCGGCGACCGAATTGCTTGGTCTTCCTCATTTTCCTCATTCCTCGGCTCCCACGGCACGCTTGCCAAGTTTGCGACGTACATACTCGTCCTTGTAGCGAATCCCTTTGCCCTTGTAAGGCTCAGGAGGACGAAGACGCCTGATATTTGCCGCTACCTGTCCCACGAGCTGTTTATCAATCCCTTTAATCGTTACGTCTGCTATCCAGTCCTTGTCTTCGCGCGACCGCGGTTCGAATATCTCCACATCAACGCCCTGCGGCAGGTCAAAGATAACAGGGTGAGAATAGCCTAGGGAAAGGTTAAGTTTGTCGCCTTCCTTCTGCACCTTGTATCCTGTTCCTCGCAGGGTCAAAACCTTCTTAAAACCCTGGGTGACACCGGTGATTGCGTTGGAAACGAGCGCCACGGCAAGACCGAGCATGGCCTTGTTTTCCGGCGTGGTAGTATAGGAAAGTTTGAGTGCTCCGTCTTCCGATTTCACCACAATGCCTGGAACGAAGTTTAAGGCTACTTCACCCTTTGGGCCTTTGATCGCGTAGCCTTGCTCGGCCTGGCTGAAGCTTACGTCCTTTGGCAGGGCTATCGGCACAAAAGAGGCTCTTGCCATCACCATACCTCGCAGACGACTTCTCCGCCCACCTTCAGCTTGCGCGCCTGGCGGTCAGCCATCATACCCTGTGAGGTGGAGATTATGGCGGTACCCAGGCCGTTACATACGCGGGGTAGTTCCTTAGCATTACGGTAAACCCTTCTGGATTGTTTTGAAACCCTGTTGAGTCCTCTTATAACGCTTTCTCCCTGGGCCGAGTACTTAAGCTGAATAAGAATACTCGGCGGCCAGTCCTTGTCAAGAACCTGGAAGTTACTGATGTAGCCTTCCTCGAGGAGGATTCTGGAAAACTCCTGCCTCAGCCGCGAGGTTGGCAAAGTGACTTCCTTTTTTCGTGCGAGGATTGCATTGCGTATCGCGGTAAGATAATCACCTATAACATCCATAGTTTCTCCCTACCAGCTTGCCTTTTTGACACCGGGGATCTCACCACGCAGGGCCAACTCTCGAAAACAAATGCGGCAAAGGCCGAACTTTCGATAGTAAGCCCTCGGACGCCCACAGCGCCTGCAGCGGTTATATTTACGCACCTTGAACTTCGGCTCGCGCTTCTGCTTATTGATCAATGCCAGTTTCGCCACGTTACTCCTTTCGGAAGGGCATGCCGAGATGCCCCAGCAACGCCCGTGCTTCGTCATCCCGTTTCGCGGTAGTAACAATCGTTACATCCATACCGAAAACCTTCTTTACCTTGTCCCTTTCGATCTCCGGGAAGATAAGCTGCTCCCGCAAGCCCAAGGTATAGGCTCCACGGCCGTCAAACGAGTTCGGCGAGAACCCTCGAAAATCACGAATCTGAGGGGCCGCGAAGTTGAAAAACCTTTCCAGTAAATGGTAGGCGCGTTCCCCGCGCAGGGTAACGTGAGCACCAACGACCATCCCCTTGCGCAGCCTGAAGTTGGAGATCGCCTTCTTGGCCTTGCTGATGCAAGGACGCTGACCGGTGATCATCGCAAGATCCTCAACTATAGGCTCAATCTGTTTGGAATCCTGAGCAGCCTCTCCGGCGCCAACGTGAACAACAACCTTCTTGATGCGAGGAACCTGCATCACGCTGCGGTAACCGAACTCCTTCATTAGCGCAGGAACAACCTTTTCGCGGTAGTGATCGCGTAAAATACTCATGAACCTACCTCCCCGCCGCAGCTTTTACAGACACGGATACGTTTCTCGCCGCGGCGTTCCCAACGAACACGAGTAGGTCTCGAGCACCTCGGACATACAAGCATCGCGTTAGAGCGATCCATAAATGCCGGCTTATCGATAATGCCGCCAGGATTCCTCGCGCCAGAGGCACGCTCATGTCTCTTGACCATGTTTATTCCCTCGATCTTGACGCGGCCTTTCTTGGCATCCACCTCGATCACCTTGCCCTGACGGCCTTTGTCGTCGCCTGAGAGAACCTCTACAACATCACCCTTGCGTATTGAGAGCTTCATTACACCACCTCCGGGGCGAGCGAGATGATCTTCGAGAAGTTGCGTTCGCGAAGTTCACGCGCCACGGGACCGAATATGCGAGTGCCCTTGGGTTGTTTGTTCTCGTCGATTATCACACACGCGTTGTCGTCAAAACGCACGTAGCTTCCGTCCGGACGGGATATCTCCTTACGAGTGCGAACTATGACAGCCTTAGCCTTGTCACCCTTACGGATTGACGCTGCGGGTAGAGAAGACTTTACCGCGATGACAACGATGTCTCCTACACCCGCGTAACGACGCCTTGTACCCCCCAGCACCTTGATTACTCGCGCAGTCTTGGCTCCGGTATTGTCGCTGATCACCAATCTTGAGTTGTCCTGAATCACTTCTTCTCTCCCAGGATCCGTACCACACGAAAGTGTTTGAGCTTGGAAAGCGGCCGAGTTTCTTCAATCTCTACAATATTCCCTACCTCGCAGCGATTCTCTTCGTCATGGACGTAGTATTTATGCCGCTTACTCACGTACTTCTTGTAGGTAGGGTGCATAGCTTTGCGAGACACCTGCACGACGACGGTCTTTTCTGGTCTATCAGAAACAACCTTGCCTATGAGTCTTTTACGCAGACTCATTTCTCCTTCTCCCTGGATCTCTTTACAGACTTCGACTTAACAGCAACCTTGAATGGTTTCTTGGCAGTACCCTTCCTTGAAGCGGAAGTCTCAGAGGCGGTTGAGGTCTGCTTTTTGGCGGTTGGTTTTTCAGCAGGGGCTTTCTTCTCTGTCTCTTTTTTCTCAGGCTCCTTTTGGCTCTTCTTAGGAAGGCTGATCAGGCCGAGTTTGTCTTCACGAAGTATCGTCTGGATCCTTGCGATGTCATGGCGGATCGCACGCAGACGCAGAGCGTTTGGAAGCTCCTCTGTGGGGCGACGCAGACGCAGCCGGAACTCTTCCTCACGCAGCTCCCGGAGCTCGTGATCGAGCTCTTCACGGGTCATGGAACGCAGTTCAGATGCCTTCATAATGGATTCCCTCTTCACGCTTTATAATCTTTGTTCTTATGGGCAGCTTGCTTGAGGCTTCCTTGAGAACGGCACGCGACGCCTCATCGGAGAGCCCCTCAATCTCAAAGATGATCCGGCCAGGCTTGATGGGAGCCACCCAGAACTCAGGTGCGCCCTTACCCTTACCCATTCGAACCTCAAGCGGTTTCTTACTGACGGGTTTGTCCGGAAATACCCTGATCCAAAGCTTCCCGTCCTTCCTGAGCTTTTTGGTCAGTACCACACGACTGGCCTCAATTTGACGTGCGGTCAGCCAGCATGGCTCTGTAGCCATAAGAG
Source organism: Candidatus Stahliibacteriota bacterium (assembly GCA_030670165.1). Taxonomy (GTDB): domain Bacteria; phylum Hydrothermota; class Tepidihabitantia; order B3-TA06; family B3-TA06; genus B3-TA06. Next base: position 18,458 of record DAOVCF010000009.1, read on the forward strand.
CATACTCCCCGAAGGAGATTCTGGAACCTGACGTTGCCTTACCCTTCATTCGACCGCGCTGCTGCTTACGCCATTTGGTACGCCGGGGCATCAACATCGCTACTTCCTCCAGGTCTCGACCGCGCCGCCCTTGCAGATCCAGACCTTGACGCCAATCGTACCGGCAATCGTATAGGCGGTTTCCTGCGCGTAGTCGATATCCGCCACAAGTGTCTGAAGCGGAACCTGGCCGGCCCATTGCCGATCGCTTCGTGCAATCTCGGCACCACCAAGACGACCTGATACGACGACTTTAATCCCGCGAGCGCCCAGCTTCATCGCCTGGATTACTGCACGTCGCATGGCCCTGCGGTGAGCAACGCGAGCCTCAAGCTGGGTCGCGATCATGCGAGCCACGATGCGACTCTCAAGCTCGGGTACCCGAACAACCTCGACATAGATGCTGACAGGCTTCCCGACAAGTTGTTTCAGTTCTTCCGATAAAGCCTCAAGGTTAGCTCGCCTCTGCCCGATTACCATACCGGGACGAGCGGTAGAGATCGTCAGCGCAATCTTTGTGCCCACACGACGAACGACCACGTTGGAGACTGCGGCATCAGCGAGCTTGGTATAGATGTAGCGCTTGATCCGAATATCTTCAGCCAGGTGTTCGGCATAGTGCTTCTCGTCAAACCATTGGGATTGCCATTGTTTGGTGTAACCGAGCCTGAATCCGAAAGGGTGAACCTTCTGTCCCATTATTTTCTCTCCTTTTCATCGGAGATCTTTACCGTAAGATGGGCAAATCTTTTACGTATAATCACTCCGCGACCGCGAGGAGCGGCACGCATCCTCTTCATCACAGGTCCTTGGTCCGCACGAGCATCCACAACAAAGTAATCCCCCCGCTCAAACTTCGCCTTACCCAATCCAGATTCGGCGTTGGCAATCGCCGACTTCAGGGTCTTTAGGATCGGCTCTTTGCTGGGCTTGTTAAGAAATGTAAGTATCCTGAGGGCCTCATCCACTTGCCGACTACGAATCAACTCCAATATCCTCGTAAACTTTTTTGCAGATCCACGAACGAACCTTGCACGTGCAATCGCTTCGCTCATCTCTTCTTCCCTCGAATTTCACCTATCTCTTTCTTTACGCCGTGGTGGCCGCGATAGGTACGTGTGAGCGCAAACTCACCCAGCTTGTGACCGACCATCTGTTCGGTAACGTAGACAGGTATAAACTTGCGCCCGTTGTGCACCGCTATAGTATGCCCAATAAACTCCGGCGGTATTGTGGAACGCCTCGCCCACGTACGGATCACCTTCTTCTGCTTGCGAATATCCAAAGCCATCACCTTCCCAAGGAGCCCCTCATCCACATAGGGGCCTTTCTTAAGCGAACGTCCCACTACTTCCTCCTTTTAACGATCAGGCGGTTTGAGGCCTTCTTCCTGTTCCGCGTCTTCTTGCCCTTGGCGATCAATCCGGTGCGCGAACAAGGCGGACGTCCGCCTGATGCCTTGCCTTCTCCGCCGCCCATTGGATGATCTACCGGATTCATGGCGACCGCACGTGTTCGAGGACGGCGCCCCATGTGACGCCTTCTGCCTGCCTTACCAAGGCTTACCTTCGTATGTTCAGGGTTGGAAACACGACCTATGGTAGCATAACATGAGGTGTTAAAGAGCCTGACCTCTCCTGAAGGAAGCTTGAGGAACGCCTTGTCCTCCTCCTTTGCCAGTATCTGGGCCGCCGAGCCGGCGCTGCGAACCATACGCCCCTTGGTGCGGGGGAATATCTGAAGATTGTGAATCTCGATCCCGACCGGGATGCGTGCCAAAGGCAAAGCGTTGCCGACACGAAGAGGAGCCTCAGGACCTGCAACAACCTGATCGCCGCTCGCAAGTCCGTCAGGGGCAAGTATGTAGCGGTACTCACCGTCCCGGTGACATACGAGTGCGATATTGGCCGTACGGTTAGGATCGTACTGGATAGATATAACCTTAGCCGCGATACCTATCTTGTCGTCTCGCTTGAAGTCTATAATGCGGTAGTGCCGCTTCTGGCCGCCTCCGCGATGCGCCGCGGTGATACGCCCCTGGTTGTTGCGACCGCCCGTCTTACGCAAAGGCTCAAGCAGAGGTTTGTAGGGCGTCGCGCTGGAGACCTCTTTATCGTAGAGTACCTCGTAGGAGCGACGTCCAGGTGTAACGGGCTTGTACTTCTTAACTCGTGATACTACCCGTCCCATCAGGCTCCTCCTGCGAGCTCTTCGATACGCTCACCCTTGGCCAGCCTCACCACAGCCTTCTTCCAATCCGAGCGTTTACCTTCGAACCGACCAAGGCGCTTGCGCTTGCCCTTGACTCTCATGGTATTAACGTCCTTCACGTGAACGTGGAACAGCTCCTCGACCGCCGCACGCACCTGGTGCTTGTTGGCGTCTATGGCAACCATTAAGACGTAGCGTCCTTTCTCATCTCTTGCCATGAGTGATTTCTCCGTAACGATGGGATGACGAATTACAGTCCTCGGATCCTTCATCTGTACCTCTCAACCAGCGGCTTGCAAGCCGACTTGAATAGAACAAGCTTCCGGCGGCGCCAGACTGCGTAGGCATTAAGATCAGCCTCGGGCATCAGATCCAAAGAAGCTATGTTCCGTGAGGCACGCAAAAGCTCTGGGGAGTACTGGACAGGCACAAGCAAGAGGGAAACCTTGGAGCTATCACGCACCGGCGCCAGAGCCTGGGCCACAAGTCTGGTCTTGGGTTCTTCAAGTTTAATATCCTCCATGACCACAACGTTGCCCATCTGCAGCTTCTGCTTTAAGGCCTCAAGCAAGGCACGTTGACGCATCTTCGCTGGCAACCCCTTTCGATAGCTTCGAGGCGTGGGGCCGTGCGCCACACCACCGTGCACACGGGTCGGAGAACGTGCGGAGCCCACCCTTGCTCGCCCCAGATGTTTTTGAGGGAAAAGCTTCCTTGAGGAACCCTCTACTTCACCTCTGGACTTAGTCTTGGCGGTTCCCTGGCGCATGTTGGCTCGATAAGCCTCTACCGCCTCCCAGAGAAGCGTTTCGTTCACCGGGGCGGCGAAAATCTCGTCGGGGAACTCCACCGTTCCAGCCTGGTTGCCGTCTGCTTTGAGAACTTTGATCTTCATGGTGCCGTCTTCTTTATTATGAGAACTCCACCTGAAGGACCTGGGACAGAACCCTTAAGGTACAGAAGACATTTCTCTGCATCCACATTTACAACCCTGAGGTTACGAACGGTCTGCTGCTCGTTTCCGTAATGTCCTGGCATGCGGCTTCCCTTCCAAATCCTGCCTGGTGAGGTTCCAGGACCGACGGAGCCAACACGGCGGTGGTGATTTGACCCGTGGGTTCGAGGCCCCCCGTGCCAGTTATGGCGCTTCATCCCCCCGGCAAAACCTCGTCCCTTGGTCCATCCGACCACGTCCACCCTGTCACCGGGCTGAAACATAGCCACGTCAAGTTTCTTGCCGGGCGTGACGTTATCTTCAAATTCTCCTCGCACCTCAATCACCCTGGCCGGCACATGACCAAGACCAGCCTTCTTGAGGTGTCCGCGCAGAGGCTTGGTTGCGCGCTTGCGGCGACCTATACCCAGCTGTAAGGCGGCATAGCCGTCGCGTTCGACGGTCTTGCGCTGGACTACGTGACATGAGTCTGTCTCTACGAGGGTAACAGAAGTCACCTTGCGACCGTCGGCATAAACCCTACTCATTCCGAGCTTACGTCCAAGCATTCCTTTCATGAACCTTTTCTTATCCTTTCACTGAATGGATCTCGATCTCAACACCGGCCGGGACTTCAAGTCGCATAAGGGCATCAATCATCTCGGATGTAGCCTCGCCTATCTCGATAAGACGCTTGTGCACCTTGAACTCGAACTGTTCGCGGCTGCGCTTATCGATGTGCGGTGAACGCAGAACCGTGTACAGCGAACGGCGAGTCGGCAAGGGTATAGGACCGGAGACCTTGGCACCTGTCCGTTTGGCTATATCTACTATGTCCTTTGCAGATTGATCAAGAATCCTGTAGTCGTAGGCCTTGAGCTTGATGCGAATCTTCTCTATGTTGGCCATTACTCGATAACCTTGGTGACCACTCCGGCGCCGACGGTGCGACCGCCCTCTCGGATGGCAAAACGAGAACCGTCCTCCAATGCAACGTCACTGATAAGCTCAACCGTCAACTCAACGTTGTCCCCAGGCATCACCATCTCCACCCCCTCTGGAAGCACAACAGAACCCGTAACGTCAGTAGTACGTATGTAGAACTGAGGACGGTAGCCGGCAAAAAACGGACTGTGACGTCCACCCTCCTCCTTCTTGAGAATGTACACCTGACCCGTAAACTTCACATGAGGCTTAATCGAACCTGGCTTGGCAACGACCATCCCGCGCGCCACCTCGTCCTTGTCTATCCCGCGTAAAAGAACACCAACGTTGTCGCCTGCTATAGCCTCGTCCAAAATCTTTCTAAACATCTCCAAACTCGTAGCCACAGTCTTGCGATGCATCCCGAAACCGATGATCTCTACCTCGTCGCCGGGAACTATCCGGCCTCGCTCTACCTTGCCCGTTACAACCGTACCACGACCAGTTATAGAAAAGATGTCCTCCATAGGCATAAGGAAAGGCTTATCCATCTCTCGCTCAGGTAGGGGAATGTAGGAATCAACCGCCTTCATCAGCTCATGGATAGATGCGTACTCAGGCGCAGAAGGATCGGTAGACTCCGACTCCAATGCCTTCAACGCACTGCCGCGAACGACAGGTATCTCATCTCCGGGAAACTCGTACTTCGTCAATAACTCACGTACCTCCAGTTCAACCAGATCCAGAAGCTCCGCATCATCCACCATATCGGTCTTGTTCATGTATACCACTATGGCAGGAACGTTCACCTGACGAGCCAACAGGATGTGCTCACGGGTCTGCGGCATCGGACCGTCTGCACCTGATACCACCAGAACAGCACCGTCCATCTGTGCAGCACCGGTGATCATGTTCTTGATGTAGTCGGCATGACCCGGACAGTCTATGTGAGCGTAATGGCGCTTCTCCGTCTGGTACTCGATGTGCGCCAGCTGGATGGTAAGGCCACGCGCCTTCTCCTCGGGAGCCTTGTCAATCTCATCAAAAGGCGTAAACTTAGCGCCGCCTGCAAAACCCAACACCTTGGTGATCGCCGCGGTCAACGTGGTCTTGCCGTGATCCACGTGACCTATAGTCCCTATGTTTATGTGCGGCTTCGATCTGTCGAACTTGGCCTTCGCCAT
>DAOVCF010000103.1 GCA_030670165.1 Candidatus Stahliibacteriota bacterium
AATCTGCCTGAAATAGGCTACGAGGCAATGTTCAAAGCCGACACCTCGGAAGAAATAATTGTGGACGTTGGGGCAACCGGCGGGCCGCAAACCTGGGATTTCTCCCGCGCCGTAGAAGGCACCGAGGTCCCGTTCGAGGTGCTCGATCTTGAAGATACCCCGGCAGGGGATTCATTCTCTACCGTAGCGGATTTCGTCTATCACATAGATAGGCTGCCGATCAACGATACTATGAGCGTTGAGTCATGGCAGTATCTCAAAGTAACCCCGAGCGAGTTGCTTATGGTAGGCGACTATAACATAGTATTCGATAGCATGGCGCTGTTCCATGATTACGAACCGGATCGCACCAACTCCTCTTTACCCGTTCAGATGGGAGCACAATGGCAAGACTCTTACTATACCGCAGACACCTTGGACGAGACAGGACTTATTGTTTTGGAAATGTGGGGAGCAAGCTCAAGCGAAGTAGACGCCTGGGGTAGCGTCACTGTTCCCGCAGGAACCTACAATGTGTTGCGAACCATCTCCTATGATACTACCATTACCCGATTAACCATATTTTCCCCCGGCGATCCGGATACCGTAACAACCATAAACTACACATGGGCGGCTGCAGATGTAGGACCGGTGATGATGATAAGGAGCCAGGACTGGGAAACCGATCCAGAGTTCGATACAGCCGGCACTTACGTGGTGCTTACGGAGAACAACCTCACCCCGGGCATCGAAGAGACAAAAATGACCGCTTCGCCAGAGATACGCATACGGGACCAAAAGGTCTTCTTCCATACAGCTCAGGCCGGGGTTGTAGAGCTTAATCTTTACGATGTGGGAGGCAGAATGGCCGCTTGCCTGTGTCATGGAACCCTGCCAGCAGGAGAATACAGTTTGCCGCTGCCAGCAGACCTTCTACGCGGGGTATACTTTGTGCGAATGAGAACATCCACTGGGAGCATGACAGGTAAGTTCGTGGTGCTTGACTAAGCAAAAAGGATTAAAGCCGGAAGGCGGGGCAAGCCCCGCCTTTTTATTTGATGCACACCTATAGGAAACGGCGTAATACCTCAGTTCTCCAGGATGGCACCCCAATTGCTAACAAAGTCCTTGACTAATCCCTAAATCGAACTACAATAAACTCCGTGGCAAAGTATATATTCGTAACCGGAGGGGTTGTCTCTTCGCTTGGTAAGGGAATAACCGCATCCTCCATAGGTCTGCTCTTAAAGAGCCGGGGGTTCAGGGTAAGTCTCCAGAAATTCGATCCTTACATCAACGTCGATCCAGGCACCATGAATCCCTACCAGCACGGCGAGGTGTTCGTAACCCAGGACGGGGCCGAGACCGATCTTGACCTTGGCCATTACGAGCGATTCATAGATGAGAACCTCACCAAGGACAACAACCACACCACAGGGCAGATCTACGAGAGTGTCCTTGAGAAGGAACGCAAGGGCCTCTTTTTGGGAGGCACCGTTCAGGTGGTCCCTCACATCACCAACGAGATCAAGCAGCGCATCACCAAACTTGCCTCCAAGGAGTCGCTGGACGTTGTGATCTGCGAGATCGGCGGGACGGTCGGCGACATCGAGGGTCAACCTTTCCTTGAGGCTATTCGCCAGCTCAGGCTCGATTTAGGGCAGGGGAACGTTCTGTACGTACACGTAACCCTTGTTCCATACATCGCGACCTCGGGCGAGTTCAAAACCAAGCCTACCCAGCACTCGGTTAAAGAACTTCGCGCTGCCGGCATCCAGCCGGACATCATCATCGCCCGCTCCACCGAACGCATGCCCCGCGCCGCACGGGACAAGATATCACTATTCTGCAGCGTAGAGAAGGAAGCGGTAATAGACGCCCCTGACGTAGAAAGTATCTACGAGGTGCCGCTCATTTTCCACGAGCAGGAACTCGACAGGCTCGTGATCGCAAAGCTCGGACTTGCTGAGAATCCTGCAGAGCTTTCGGCATGGCGAGACTTCGTGGAGCGTGAACGCAACCGCAGGGAGACTATACACATAGCGCTGGTGGGCAAATACACCGGGCTGAAAGACGCCTACAAGAGCGTAATCGAGGCCTTAAACCATGCGGCGGTGGCCGAAGGGGTGAAGCTGGACCTGGTGTGGGTGGAATCGAGCGATTACGACGAAGATAAGTTCGAGGGATTTAAAGACATAGACGGCATCCTGGTTCCGGGAGGATTCGGTATAAGGGGAATTGAAGGCAAGATTCGAGTGGTACGGTACGCGCGCGAGAAGCCTATCCCCTACCTTGGCCTGTGCGTAGGACTTCAGGTCGCGGTGATAGAGTTCGCGCGCGACGTATGCGGTCTTGAAGACGCCAACAGCACCGAGTTCAATAAAAAAACCCCGCACCCGGTTATAGATCTCATGCCCGAGCAGAAGAACGTCTACCGCAAGGGCGGGACCATGCGGCTGGGTTCCTACCCTTGTGTACTGAAACCTGAAACCAGGACACGAGAGTACTACGGGAAAGAGGTGGTATTCGAGAGACATCGTCACCGCTACGAGGTAAATCCTGCCTATCTGGAAAGACTGCAAGACGCCGGTCTTGCGATCTCCGGCTCCTCTCCCGACGGTCTGCTCGCAGAGATCGTAGAACTCCCCGATCATCCGTTCTTCATAGCAAGCCAGTTCCATCCGGAGTTTTGCTCAAGGCCGCTTCGCCCGCATTCCCTTTTTGCCGCTTTCATAAGCAAAGCCCATGAATACGCTGCCCGTTCAGGGCTGGCCGATTCACCCGCCAAGTAAGAAAGAGGGCTAGCCCCGTGCTGATCGTATTCTTTTTGATTCTGCTGCGGTCAACCCCATTTGAGATAGCGATGATTCTCGCAAGACTGCTTGTAAGGACGTATGCGGCATTCGTTCCGGTCGGCCGCTTTCAACTGCACAAAGCCGCTCAAAGGCTTGGAAGCCGACGATTCCGTGCAAAGGATTATTTAGACCGTGCGGCGTTCAATCTCGTCGTGATGGCACGCATGGGAACCGGGTTTTCACGCAGGCTAACCGAGAGGGTGCTCATTGAAGGCGAGGAACGCGTCCGCAGACTCAGGGATGCGGGGAATCCGGCGGTGATTGCGACCTTCCACTACGGGCCGTGGGAACTTCTTTCCGAAACGTTCGCAAGAAAAGGCTATCCGGTTGCGGCGCTCGTAGGCCGCCAAAGCATGCGTATCTTCGAGGGTTATCTTGCGGCCTTACGGCGCAGGACAGGCCTTAGAACCATAACCGACTTGAACTCGGCATCACGCGTCCTTCAGAACGGTATGTTCCTTGCCGTACTTCTGGACAAGACCCGCCGCGCTAAAACCCGGGCTTGGGGATTGCCTTATTCGGACTATAATGTATCCATGATACCCCAGCGGCTCGCAAAAAAGACGGGCTCCAGCCTGATCCCCGTGATGTGTCGTTTCCGCAACCGAAGGCTCGAGGTAACTATAGGTTCTCCTACCAAAGACCTTCGCGAGTTCTTTAGACCCTTCTTTCAAGAGACCCCGTTCGAGTGGCTCGTATGGGGGGAGTGATGCGGAAGATACCCTGGTCAGTCTTCTGGATGTTTGGCTGCGTATTGCTTCTGGGGTCCTGTTCCGGGGAGGAACGGGAAAAGGTCGCCGAAGAAGAACTGCCGAGCCAGATCGTCGACAACTTCCAGATGCAGGAATCCAAGAGCGGCAAGGCGCTTTATTTCCTTCAAGGCCGCCGCGCGTTCTACTACGATAAGCGATCGGAGATCGTGGTGCTTGATCCGCACATAACCTTCTACGGACGCGGTAAAGAAGTAACCTCGGAGGCGGTATGCGACTCGGGCGTGATATCGAACCGTACCAGTGATCTCGTAGCTTATGGACACGTTGTTGTTACAACATCAGACAGTACAATCCTTTACACGGATTCCCTGGCCTGGTTCAACCGGCGCGCCAAGATAGAAACCGACGCAGAGGTAACTATCGCATCAGGAGAAGGAACCATCAAAGGCAAAGGCCTCATCTCCGACGCCGACTTAAACAGAATAGAGATCAAGGAGGAGGTCTCAGGAACCACCCCGTTCTCGATAGATGAGGAGAGCGAATGATTTTGCTTTCTCTCATTATTTGCTCCGGACTCCAATACACGGCGGACAAGATGGAGAACCTGCGAGAGGGTGCGGGCAGAACGACACACCTTATCGGCAACGTGCATCTTTATGAAGAAAAACTCGATATCCGGGGCGCCGAGGCGTGGTTCAAGCCTGCAGAAGAGAGTTTCATAGTATACGACTCGCTGCGCATAAAGGCGCAGGACGCGGATATTACCGCGGACTCGCTGTGGTTTGAGACCGGGAACCGCATCTCGCATCTTTACCGCAGGGTCATCGTAAAAAGAGGGAACACGGAGATAAGAGCTCCTGAAATCACGATATACCACCGCACGAGAACCGCAAAGATCCCATACGGTGCCCAGATACGGGATCTAAAGGAGGAGATCCTGGTAACAGGGGACGCGGTCTCCTACAGCCTGGAGGATGATAAAGGCACCATAGAACGTAATCCCCGCCTGAGGGAGGATCGAGACTCATCGAATTTTCAGATCACAAGCAAGCGCATGCACATTGATCAAGGCAATAAATCGGCAAGCGCGGCGGAGAACGTACGTATAGTTACCGAGGATGCGAACGTCTACTGCGACACACTCATTCTATTCTATGAGCAGGATTTTGGGCATGCGTTCGGGAACACGGCTATAGAAAGCCCTGAGGGCAGAATCGAGGCTGACTCGGCCGATTTCAGGCTTACCGGACGCAACCTTGAGGAGATATTCCTTTACCCATATGTCGTAACCCGTTACCGCACCGAAGGCCAGGACTCGGTGGTAGTCCGCTCACCCTATTTGACCATCGATCTTTCGAAAAAGAACGCTGAAACCCTGATCTTTACTGGAGGAACAAGTGGCACCTACTTCTGGCGAGAAGCAGAAGCCCGAGACGAAGAGTAAGAAACCCGAGACCAGAACCAACTCAAGCGTCTTACGAGCAGAAGGTCTGCGCAAGGAGTTTGGCAAGCGGGCGGTTGTGCAGGACGTATCTTTACAGCTTCATCAGGGTGAGGTTGTAGGTCTTCTGGGTCCCAACGGCGCGGGCAAAACCACGACCTTCTCGATGATCATCGGATTCCTGCAGCCTACGGCAGGGGAAATAACGATAGACGGAAAGCGCATCAACGACCTGCCTATCTTCCGCCGTGCCCGACTGGGAATAGGTTATCTTTCCCAGGAAGCATCCATCTTCCGCAAGCTAAGCGTTGAGGATAACATAAAAGCCGTTCTTGAGCTGCGAGGCTACCCCAAAGAAGAGATCGAGAAACGCACACAGACCCTCTTAAAGAAGTTCGAGATCGGGAACCTGCGGCGGTCGAAGGGGAATACCCTCTCAGGAGGAGAAAGACGCAGGGTTGAGATAGCCCGGGCGCTCGCCACCCAACCCAAGTTCCTCCTGCTTGACGAACCCTTCACCGGCATAGATCCGATAGTACGTGGAGAGATACAGAAGATAATACTCCTTTTGAAGAAAGAGGACATCGGGATACTCGTAACCGACCATAACGTGCGAGAGACCTTTGAGATCACCGATCGTACCTATCTCATGTACGACTCACGCATCCTCGTATCAGGTACACCTCACGAGCTTGTCTCAAACAAGAAGGTGCGCGAGGTCTACCTGGGTAAAAAATTCAAGATATGAGACCCCCGCCACCTTACGGAACACAGCACCTTGAGACCTCGCTTCGACCTGAACTTGCCCTGCACCTTACCCCCCAGATGCGTCTGCGGCTTGAAATACTTCAGGCCAATATACTCTCCCTCGAGGAGATGCTTGAACTTGAACTGCAACAGAACCCCGCCCTTGAGTTAATTGAAGGAGAACCGGAAGTGGAGGAAGAAAGGGCTTCGGAGGAGTTCTCAGTTGACGACTTCTATCCCCACAACCCTGGTGCCGATTACGAGGAAGCCGAGAAAAGACCTGAGCCGGGATCACAGTGCACGGATCGTTCACCCCTTGAGGAACATATGATGTTAGCCATCACCCAGGAGTTCTCGGGATACGAGACGGATTACCACATCGCCCACTGCATACTTGAAGGTCTTGACGAGGATGGATTCCTGCACGAGGAATCAAATTCCATGGCCCAGGCTCTTGGCACAACCGAAGAAGAGGTGGAACGAGTAAGACGACGTATCCAGTTCCTGGAACCGGTTGGAATAGCCTCCCGCGACATTCCTGAAGCGCTTCTGATACAGCTCGAAGCCCTTGGGTATAACGAAGAATCTACGGAGATACGCATCATCAAAGAAGGCTTCGATGCCCTGCTCCAGAGAAGAATCACGTCACTTGCGAAGATTCTGAGACTTCCAACCGAAGTAATTGCTGAGGCCTTTGAAACGATCGCCAGGCTTGACCCGAAACCGGGACGCAACTTCCATGAGATAGCATGCCGTTCGGTTCAGCCGGATATAACGATTCGTTACCGCGAAGGAAAACTGGAGGCGGCTGTAAACGAAAGCCCTTTGCCCGGGCTGAGACTTTCGGCAAAGTTCAAGGAGATTCTTAGGAATCCAAAGAGATTCTCCAGCGAGGAGGTCGAGTTCGCCAGGCGAAAACTTGAAAGCGCGCAGCTCTTTATCAAGGGAATCCTGCAGCGCCGCGACACCCTGCACCGTCTGGCTCAAAACATACTTTTCAGCAACTACGACTTCTTCAGCGGACGAACCGGTCAATCAACACCGCTTCTTATGAAGAATATAGCCGATGAGTTAGGACTGCATGCTTCAACTATTTCACGCGCGGTACGTGACAAGTATATTGAAACCCCGGTAGGTATATTCCCCCTAAGATCGTTTTTTGCGAAAGGCGAACAAAATCCTCTGCGCTCAAAACTTTCAGCAATCATAGCATCTGAAAACAAGGATAACCCTTTGACAGACGAACAGATTGCCGAGCAACTGACCCGGATGGGGCTAAAGATCTCACGTCGCACTGTTGCAAAGCACCGGCTCAAGCTGAACATCCCGGACCGTTTCCAGCGCAAAGC
>DAOVCF010000113.1 GCA_030670165.1 Candidatus Stahliibacteriota bacterium
TCGGCCATCCTCTTCAACTACGGCTACCTGGGAGTGATCGGCACCGTGACCTCGATGATCGGCAAGGACGACGTGATCGTTATAGACAAACTCGCCCACGCCTCCATGATGGACGCGGCGTTCTCCACCCGCCAGTTCATACCCTTCCGTCACAACAACCTCGAAAGCCTGGAACGCGCTCTCAAGCGCGCCAGCCGCCTTCACGAAGGCGGGGTTCTTGTGGTTGTGGAGGGCGTCTACGGGATGACCGGCGACCTGGCCGATCTGCCCGGAATCATTGAACTCAAGAATAAATACGGCGCCAGGCTGTTCGTGGACGACGCCCACGGATTCGGCACCATGGGCAAGGGCGGAGGAGGCACCGGCTTTCACTACGGGGTTCAGGACTCCATAGACATCTATTTCGGTACCTTTGCCAAGGCGTTCGCAGCCATCGGTGGATTCAGCGCAGCACGAGACGACGTGGTAGAATACATCCGCTACAACGCCCGCACTCAGATATTCGCCAAATCCCTACCCATGGTGGTGGTTGAGGTCCTCCTAAAGGCTATGGATATCGTGGAGTCGGAGCCTGAGCTTTTGGAAAAGCTCTGGGAGAATACACGCAAGCTGCAGGATGGTCTGCGCGAGCTGGGCTTTGATCTCGGCAACACCGCCTCACCTGTCACACCTGTCTACATCCCTACCTCAGATATTGAGACCGGCATCCACTTCATACACAAGATGCGCGATGAGAAGCACATCTTCATCTCAGGCGTGATGTATCCGGTGGTTCCCAAGGGAGTACTTCTTGCCCGCATGATCCCGACTGCCGCTCACACAGACGAGGATATCGAGGAAACACTGGAGGCATTCCGCGAGGTCCGCGACGAGATGGGGCTTCGGTAACTCCTCCCTTTTTCCTTCGGAGAAGGAATCGGAATATAAAAAAGGTTAATTGACCAATTCCCTTTCCTCCCCAAACAAATATCCGTATTTGTCTGATGTTAATTGTTAGGGCCGCCGCGCGGAGACGCGCAGCGTAACCCGTGGGGTACAATGCGGGGTCCCCAAGCAGGGACGTAGTACCTGCTTGGGGTGTTAATCCTTGTAGCGGTTGAAACGAACCAGTTTCATGAGCCAGCGAGGTAAAGCCTTGCCTGGCTTACGCTTTCGGAGATTGATGCCTATCTTCTTAACAAGATTCAACCGGGTTGGTTCGGCAAGCTCGATCATCGTGCCATCGGGATCGGCAAGGTAGGCAAAGAGTGCTGTGGCTCCATGCCCCATCTCGAAATCCTCACTGTTCGGCTCAAGCAGAGGTTTGGCCCCTCTACGGACAAGCTCGTCAAATGTAGCACGGATATCGTAGACATCGAAGCAGATCTCCATCTGTCCTATATCACCCCATCTTCTTCCGTGATAGATATGTGCGTCTTTCTTGCCCTCAGTCTCAACCAACTCGATCATGCCCCGGTCAAGGTAGAAGCTGTAGAATGAGGTAGAGGGACGGGGGTCATGCAGAAGAACACGCCGCATAGGACGATTACCTCCAGGGATAGAAGCCAGCATCGAATCAATGCCCTTCCAGTCGTAAATCACCTGGCTGTAATCCAGTATATCCCTGTAGAAACGAAGGGAGCATTCCATGTCGGTCACTGCGATAGTAGGAAAGATCGCCCCTCCTACCCGTTTGCCGTCACGACGTAGCGAGTACTTCATGCCGGGGATCTCGATCAGATAGATAAGCAGGTCGTCGGGATCCCTTATCAGCGCGGCCTTCCAGTCCGGCTTGGCGGCCCAGGGCATGGGGCCGGCAATGATGGTATCCGTAGAATCGGCAAACAACCCAAGGGCGCGTTCGATCTCCGTAACCTTAAGGGCGGTTGCACTCATGCCCGGATTACCCCATCTCCAATCGGCAGGGAATGGTTTTGGGTTGGTGGAAAGGTACTGATATAACTCAAGTGTAGCACCACCCATCAGGTTGGCGGCAATAACTACCTTACGTTCGTAGTCGCCACCCACCAGGGACTCCATCCGGGAAGCATAGCTCTGATTCAAACTCATGGGTACATCAAAACCAAGCTTACGGTAGAAAGCCCACGAACGCTCACGATCCGCCACTCCAAACCCCACATGCTGAAGAGCAGTAATCACGTCTACTCCCGGTCTTGGGTTTTTCAAAGGACAAAGTCCCTACGCCGCTCCACCGTTGTACATCCGATTTAGACTTTAAGTATAATCAACCAGCAGAGCGTGTCAACCTCTCTCTGTGGACGTCCAGGGAGATGCGCCGAACGTGCAGGGCAATTGCTAGGACGTCCGAAAAATCATACTATAATAATATAGTTGTGCGAGCGCCTAAGCCGCATCTTCACCAAAAATCTATACTTATCTACAAAGACCTCGACGTTCCTTCCGCCTTATTCGAACAAATCACTCAAGCAGCTTGGTAAGGGAGCAAAAGGTCCTATAATTAAGGTAGGATAATCGGCGCCCATGAGTACAGTTTGCACTTCGTCTCAAACGGACTATCATTGAGTAAAAGAAAGGAGAAAGCAGATGATGCAATCGGAAGAACAACGCAAACGACAGGAGGAGCTGAACCGAAAACTTAAGGAGAATCTCGGACGGATCCGCAAGAAGCTGTTCGTTCTTTCAAACAAGGGTGGGGTTGGGAAAAGCTTTGTGGCCACAAGCCTTGCGTTGATCGCGGCAAGGAGAGGACTTCAGACCGGCTTGCTGGACGCCGACATCCACGGCCCATCGGTGGCTCACATGCTCGGCTTTGCCGGCATGCCTCTGGGCGTAACAGAGGATAACCTTATCGAGCCGATACCGGTTCGTGAAAACCTGGTGGCGGTGAGCACCGCATCCTTACTGAAGAGCCAGGATGACTCGGTAATCTGGCGCGGTCCTTTGAAGATGGGGCTCCTAAAGCAGTTCCTGGCTGAGGTCAACTGGGGAAATCTCGATCTATTGATTGTTGACTCCCCTCCCGGCACAGGGGACGAACCGCTATCCATTGCTCAACTGATCCCGGAGATGTCGGGCGCCATCGTGGTTACCTCACCACAGGACGTGGCATTATTGGATTCACGCAAGTGCATAAGTTTCCTTAACCAGTTGAAGATACCCACCCTGGGGGTTCTTGAGAACCTAAGCGGGATGCTCTGCCCGTACTGCGGGAAGACTATAGATGTATTCAAGCGAGGCGGCGGCAAGCAGGCTGCGCTTGATCTCGAGGTACCTTTCCTTGGTGCCATCCCCATCGATCCTGAGATCGTTCGCGCCTCGGATGATGGCAAACCCTACGTGCTGGAGCATCCAGAAAGCGAGGCGGCCAAGGTGCTTGAGGCGATCATCGAAGAGATCGAAAAACTTCAGCCAACTAAGGATTAAAAAAACGCAGGTGCCCACCCCAATGTGCGCCCATCGGGCTTCAGGTCGGTCAGTGATTTTTATCCTTTAATTCCTCTTTGCACCGAGGTTTGAGTGATAAGGAAGACCACGGCCGCCACCAACGCCAGACCCGCTCCGACCGAGAACGCCAGGCGGGCCGAGAACGTATCCCACAGGAACCCGAACAAGAGGCTGGCGGGCAGAAGTGTCAGCCCGATCGCGGTCTCGAATATACCGTAGGCGGTGGCGCGGCGCTCAGGCTGCACCATGTCGGCGATGAACGCCCGGAACACACCCTTGGAAAGTCCAAGATACACCCCGTATCCGGCAAACAACAGCCACATGGCCAGAGGACTGGCGAACCTTCCGAACAGGAAATATATCGCGGCGTACACAAGAAAGGAGATAAAGATGACGGTGCGCCGCCCGATGCGGTCGGAGAGCGCGCCGAAAAGGGGACTGGTAAAAGCACCCACCAGGTAGTATAGAGACCAGAGAAGGGAAATCATCAGCTTGGTGATGCCTGCATCACTGGCCCGGAGAATAAGGAAGGCGTTGGAAGAGTTCCCCAGGGTGAAGATAACGATGGCCACCGTGAACCAGATGAATCCCTTGTTCAATCCTCCTTGGTGCTTCACCTCGACGATCGAGGCCTTAAGTGTCCTGATCTCGCGCACGAAGAAGATCAAGGAGAAACCGACCAGGGCAGGGACGACGGACACAAGGAACACCAGCCTCACGTTTTCGCTGGAAAGGTAGAAGATAAGCATTCCGAGAAGCGGCCCCGAAGCCGAACCCAGGCTATCCATGGCCCGGTGGAATCCGAACCCAAGCCCTCGGCGCTTTTTAGAGATGGACTGAGACAGCAGCGCGTCCCGCGCCGGGGTGCGAAGCCCCTTGCCCATGCGCTCGGCAAAACGAAGCCCCAAAACCTGTGTCCAGTTGCCGGCAATGCCCAGGAACGGCTTGGACACCGCCGATACACCGTATCCTGCGAGAACGAACCGCTTGCGGTGCCTGAGCCGGTCGGAGAGCCAGCCGAAAGCGGCCTTTCCCAGCGCGGCGGTAGCTTCCGCTATCCCCTCGATAAAGCCGACCAGGGATTTGTTGCCTCCCAGGCTGATGATGAATCCCGGTATCAGGAAGTAGATCATCTCGGTGGATAGATCGGTGAAAAAGCTAACGAAACTGAGAAGAATAAGGTTGCGGCGTCCGCCCTGGAGAGAGGCAGTTTTTGTCTCTTGCATCGCTCTCATAACCCCTCCACTAGTACCTCTTCCGTAAGTTCCCGCAGCTTGACCTTCGCCTCGACCAGCAACTTCTCGCCCTTGCTCGTAAGCGTGTAGTATCGGCGTTGTTTGCCGCCTTCTATCTTCGTTTGGGATTCAAGATAGCCGTCGCGTTCAAGGCTGTGAAGTATTGGATAAAGCGTGCCGTAGGAAAGTCTGTAGCCGTGACGTTCAAGCTCAGCCTTTATCTCGGAACCATAAATCGGCGCCTCGCCTGCATGGTGTAAGATGTGCAGACGGATGAATCCGAGGAAAAGTTTTCGAAGCATCCCATCCATATATATCGCCTCCAGATATCGATTTTCGATAATTCTATTAAGGAAAGGTCATTTGTCAACTACAAGTAGGTAAGATTATTCGGCGGGTTGACAGATTAACGCCGCCTCACTATACTTTACGTACAAGCGGTGGTAACTCAATGGTAGAGTAACGGCCTTCCAAGCCGTTGGTTGCGGGTTCAAGTCCCGTCCGCCGCTTTTGCACCCTGCGAAATTACGGAGTAATTCCGCAGGGAACCCGCTTTTACACCCCAGAAGGATGCTTCTCCTCCTTGGTCAGGAGTGGATCTTTTTATATACCGCTACCGGTTAATTATCCATAATGATACTGTTTAGTCGAATTAATCAAAACTACCTCGAAACCTGGAACGGATGGTTCAACTCAGGATACCTCAGATACGGCGGCAACGAGTTCACGAGCGTCGGCATGGACGTCGTTTCCGACTCGACGCTGACGTTATTACCGCAGGATGACTTCTACCTTAAGGTTAACGCTGCAGTGGATTTCGTCTATGGCAGCGACACCCTCACGCTTGGGATCGACGGCTTCACCGGCTCGAAGCAAACAGATCAAGAAGGCACAAAGGAAGGCAGCGGTGGCTGGTCAGGTTCGGCTCGCGTCCACGGCCCCGGCCACGAGGATGTGAACTTCGTCCTCGGGGGCACCTGGGATACAGATGACGCTAACGACTACTTCAACTATGACACCAGCCCACCTACCTATAGCGCAGATTGGGCTGTTACCTGGAGTGAGATTCCGGGCGTTAGTGGAAGCGGTGGCAGCTCAGGTTCCCTACAGTAGTAAATCTAAACCTTTGGAGGAGGGGCTTTGCCCCTCCTCTTTTTTGGCCTTGACATTGCCCAAGAAACGGCTTATAATGGACGTAAAGGAGGTTGTTATGATACAAACAACTGTTTTATTCTTGGCGTTATGCGCAGGGACGCTTGTGCAACCCTTTCGTATCGCCGAGGCCGAGCCAGGCCATCATCAGAGCTACCCGTGTGCTGCCATGGCCCCTGACGGGCATTTTGCCGTAGCATGGGTGGACAGCATAGCATCCGGCGACCCCTTCAATCCCGAGGACTTAGAGCTTGATCTTTTCATCCGTTTCTTTGACCGGGACGGGAATCCGATGACCGAGCCGTATAAGATTACAAAGATGGCGGACACCAACTGGGTACACTACCCTTGGCTTGAGATGGACACCGCAGGCAACGCCGTCCTGCTTTGGGTGGACAGGAAGACTCAGAGTGCGGAGGAGCCTTCTTACGTGCGCTTCCAGCGCTTCGCCCCTGACGGCAGCCCTGCATGTTCTGCGCACACGGTGGTGGCGCGGGTATTCTTATATAAGAAGAGCCCGATTGATTTGAGCCTCAACAACAGGGGCGATTTTGCGGTGACCTGGCTTGAGGTAATTCCCCCATATTGGGATTTGACCAGCGTTTGGGTTCAGCGGTTTGATCTGGATGGCGATCCTGAAAACCGGGCCTTTTTGACCCATGATATTCCAGGTAATTACCTTCTTCCCTTCTCCT
>DAOVCF010000164.1 GCA_030670165.1 Candidatus Stahliibacteriota bacterium
ATACTTCGCACCTTGTTCATCGCATTCCTTGTTCTTGCCCTTGCCGGGCCAATATGGAGGGGCCGCTTCCCACTGGCACGGGTTAAGGCTGATGTGGTGCTCATTCTCGACGATTCCTATTCCACCTCGGCTCGCTTCCACGATTTAAAATCCACTGCCTCTCGGCTTCTTGACGAACTGTCAGCCGGCAGCAGAGTTGCGTTGCTTTCTCCATCCGGCTATTTATGGGACACCGTATGGGGTGAACCTGAGTTCGCTGCCGAAAGGATACAAGCCATTGCATCCTCCCGGAGCGGGCGCGATCTTCAGGCTTCATGGGTGCAGGTATTAAAGCTTCTGGATAAGAGCCGTGCGTCCACGCGGCGCGTGGTGATGATCTCCGACGGCCAGGAGCACGCGCTCGGTTTCCTGGAAAACGAACGTATCCCTTCAGACGTCGAGGTGTTCTGTTTTATAGACGAAGCAAGTTTTCCAGCCAACACCTCCATCCTAAATGCAGTGCTTTCCCCTCGTGTTCCGTTGCCGGGCGAAGAACGGTTCTTGCGGATTCGATTAGGACATTCGGGAAAGAAGGTTGAGAGAACCGTCTCGCTTTTTGCAGATGAACGATTGCTTGAGGAGCGCAGGACAGCCATACGTGAGGGTCTGAAGAAGATCGAGTTCAGGCTTCCACAAGACGCGCAGGAGGTGAGAGTTGCGCTTGATCCGGACTCGATTCCGGCGGACGATCAGAGGTTTGTTCTTGCATCAGGCAGCAGGGGTCTGCGCGTTGCGTTTGTTGGGGATGCGAGTTCGGATCTTCTTGAACTTGCGCTCAAGGTCGGGAGCGGGGTGGAAGTTCAAAGGGTTTCTGTTGCTGCTGCGGCAAGCCTGTCTCCTTTATCCTATGATCTTTTGATCTGGGACGGAGCCGGCGGGCTTCCGGCTCAGGCCGCCGCTGCCGCTTCGCAAGGCTTACCTGTCCTTCTGCTTCTTGCGGGCGATGTCGAAGATGTTGATGGGGTGTTTGAATCCCTGGGTGTCTCGCAAGACGGTTTTGAGATGCCTGCACCGTCTGCTCTATTCGCTGATCTGAAGGAAGAAGACCGGCGTCAGATAAAGATCGCCCGGCATGCCAGGCTTAAGCCCGCAGGCGGTAAGGTTATAGTATCCCTGAGCGGCGGGGATCCGCTGATGCTGGCCGATACCTCACAACCTGTATACTACCTTACTACCCGCCTTACGCCGCAGCATACCGATCTGGTATACCGGGCACTATTTCCTGTTGTCTTGCAGCGTATGGTTGCCTATGTAGCGGGAGGGAGCTCGCAATCAGAACGGTTTATCGGCGATACCCTGCGAGTGAGGGTTCGGAGTGGTGAGGCGCTTTTCGTGGAAACCCCCCGGCTGCATTACGAGATTACCCCAAGACAATCGGATGGTGGCTACGTAGTGGAGTTTAGCCATACCTCTGATGGTGGTTTCTACAGGATAGGCTCGGAGACCTTCGTCGTCAATCCCGATCCAAAAGAGGCTTCCTCTGCTAAGGTCAATGCCGTCGAATTACGTAACCGAGGCTTCAAGGTTTACCCGTTAGGGGCGTCAACCCCGCGCAAGCTGTGGCTTTTTGCACTTATCCTTGCCGCAGCGTGCCTGGCTGCGGAGTCTATCTTAATCCTATCCCACGTCTTCGCTTCGCGGAGCCGCAAGCAATCTAAAGCCGCCATTCCCTGAATCTATTTGCTTTTCTGAGAATGGTGTGTTCTGTCCATGGTCAATACATCGTTACCAGATAGCAGGGGATTGAGATTATCGAGAAGGAGGGGGAGGATATTTTAAAAATGCTCCTTTTGTTCCTTGGGGACAAAAAAATCGCAAGCGGACAAAAGTCTCTATGGAGAAACGGAAGGAAAGATTGAAAACGATTCTTCGGTGGTCCCACCGCCGCTGCCTGGCAGATGCGTGGGGTGCAGTGGTGTAGCCTGTGCTATTATATCCGAACGGACCAAAGAGTCCATTCTACATTGCTTTTGTCATTGTGAGGCCGGACTAAGTTCCGAAGTGCGACGCATACCCTATGAGATGTAAGCATCTCAAGGGGCAGGCTCTGCGTCGCTCCTACAACTGCCCCCTAGGAGATCGCTACCCTCCATTCGGTCTGTGTAACTCTGCTAACTATCTCCCCGTGCACGAACCAATAACCAGTTGACAACCCCTATAGCTGACCCTATGATTCCGGAATGGATGCTGATTTCCTCGACCGTGTAGAAGAGCTTTTGGAGCAGGGTAAGACCGCCGAGCTCGGGCAGATCCTTGATAAGATACCCGTTCGTCATCTTGCGCGGATACTGGAGCGTCTGGACCGCGACGATCTTATAGCGCTCTTCCGGTTGATTGATACCGACAAGGCGGCGGACGTCATCCTTGAGCTTGACGACGCCACGCTTGACGTGGTTCTGCGGGAGCTTGAAAACGAGCGTATCTCCAAGCTCGTGGAGGAGATGGATTCTGACGAGGCGGCGGATATCGTTGCCGAGATGTCGCCCCAGGACCGCGCTGCGGTCATTGCAAGGCTTCCTGCAGACGACCGCCGCGATCTGAGAGAGCTTCTAAAATTCCCTCCGGATACCGCAGGCGGCCGAATGGCCGTTGAATTTCTCAGGGTCCGTACCACAGACAGCGTGGAGCAGGTTGTTCGTCGCTTGCGGCGCAGGGGACCGGATCCACACTACTCGAATCTGTTGTTTGTCACCGACCGCAAAGGACACTTCGAGGGGGCTTTGGCGATAGATAAACTTCTCTATTATTCGCCTCGAAAGAAGATCCGCGAACTGGTGGAATCCTATCCGGTGAAGGCTTTCCTTCTTGAGGATCAGGAGAGCGTGGTCCGCAAGGCCGAGAAGACCGAGGTGCCTGTTGTTCCAGTAGTGGACGAGGCAGATAAGCTCAGGGGAATTATTACCGTCGAAGACATCATAGACGTGATCCGCGAGGAGACCACCGAGGATATCTACCGTTCAGGCGGTGTAAGCACGGAGACTTCCCTTTTTGAATCGCCGGTACGTTCGGCAGGCAGGCGTTTCCCCTGGCTTCTGGTAAATCTCGGCACTGCATTCGTGGCGGCAAGCGTGATAGGGTTATTCCAGAATACAATCCGCTCGCTCGTGGCGATTACCATCTTTCTTCCTATAGTTGCAGGTCTGGGCGGGAACGCAGGTTCGCAAACCGTGGTGATGGTGATTCGCAGTTTGGCTTTGGGAGAGATTACTTCCTCCGACGCATGGCGACTGCTGCGGCGCCAGCTCCTAACCTGTTTTCTTTTAGGTCTTGGCGCCGGGATTCTTGCGGGTGTAGGCGCACTAATCTTGAAGCTGCCCATAATCCTTGCGCCCTTGGTGTTTCTTGCGCTCGTAATCAACATCATCATCGGCGGCATCGTTGGGACCCTTGTGCCCATGATACTGCGCAGGTTGAAGTTCGATCCGTCTCTTGCATCCAGTATCTTTCTTACGGCTACTACCGATACCCTGGGGTTTCTTGTACTTCTTGGTCTTGCCACGCTGGCTCTTCAATACTTCCCTGCCTGATGTCTCGTTTGGTCCGTTCCGAAGGGCTCGTGTTGCGGACACGCGCTTTCCGCGAGTCTTCCAAGATTGCCACCGTTCTCACCCGCCGCACCGGTCGTATTGATCTCCTGGCACGAGGCGCGCGCAAGCCAGGCTCCCGTTTCGGAGCCGCACTTGAGATAGGAACCGAGGACTCATTCATCTACTACGAACGGGAAACCAAAACTCTCTGGACGCTCTCATCTGCCGACATCCTTCGTTCACACCAAAGCTTGCGTGAGAATCCAGCAACACTCACCGTACTTGCCCGAATCCTCAAACTTCTCTACTACCTCTCTCAACCAGGCGAGGTCAATAACAGACTCTACAATCTCACGCTTGCAGTGCTTAACGCTCTGGAGACAAGCAAAGCCTCGGATGCGCTTCATGACCTTTTTATCTGGCGAGCTACTGCACTTAGCGGTTATCCTCCTCGAATAGATGAAGGATGTATTGTATGTGGTAAATCCGAGGCGATTAATTTCTCTGTTTCTCAGGGAGGTTTCGTTTGCTCCGAACATTCCCAGGGTGAGAAAAATGTATTTCGTCTTAATATTCAAGAGCGCGATATTCTTGTTCGCTTGAGTGATGTTCCGGTTGGCGAGATTAAGGGGAAGCTTTCCTCGACCCTGTCAAGGCTTATCCGGCAATACGCCCGCTACCACCTGCACGCCGACGAAAAACTTATTCCTTAATCGGTAGTATCCAGA
>DAOVCF010000080.1 GCA_030670165.1 Candidatus Stahliibacteriota bacterium
TCGGTGTCCTGAGCAAACACGTTTATAGCCACCACCGCGGGCATCTGGAACTTTCCTATGTTCTCAAGATGCTTGGCTAGGTTGGGCAGGCCTCTTCTGACGGCATCCGGGTCTGGCTTTTCCAGCTCCTTCTTGTCCGCACCGCCGTGCATCTTTAAGGCACGAACGGTCGCCACCAATACGACAACACCTGGATTGAGGTTGCCCGCCTGACAAACGATGTCGAAGAACTTTTCAGCACCCAGATCGAACCCGAAGCCTGCTTCTGTTACCACATAATCCGCCAGCCTGAGAGCCAGCTTCGTAGCCATTATGGAGTTGGCACCCTGGGCGATATTGGCGAACGGCCCGCCGTGAATGAACGCAGGCACACCTTCGATGGTCTGCACCAGGTTCGGCTTGAATGCGTGCTTCAGGAGTGCGGCCATCGCACCGGATGCATGTAGCCCCTTGGCCGTAACCGGCTTGCGGTCAAAGGTAAAGCCCACCAGGATGTTGTCCAACCTGCGTTTGAGATCCGAAAAACTATCCGTCAGACACAGTATAGCCATCACCTCGGACGCGGCACTGATGTCGAAACCCGACTCACGCGGGAAGCCCATGGTTCTACCTCCCAGTCCGATTACTACATCGCGCAGACTGCGGTCGTTCACGTCCAAAACGCGCCTCCACAAAACCGTGCGACCGTCGATCGCCAACTCGTCACCCTGCTGGATGTGGTTGTCGATCATGGCTGTGAGAAGGTTGTGGGCGGCGGTCACTGCGTGGATGTCGCCGGTGAAGTGGAGATTTATATCCTCCATCGGCAGTACCTGCGAATACCCGCCGCCTGTCGCGCCACCCTTTATTCCCATCACCGGGCCAAGGGAGGGCTCCCTTAATGCCAGCACAGTCTTCTTGCCGATACGTGCCAGACCTTGTGCTAATCCTATTGATATAGTAGTCTTTCCCTCGCCCGCCTTGGTAGGGGTAATCGCGGATACCAGGATCAGCTTTCCTGCCGGCTCGCACACCAACTCCCGGTGGCAGGTCTCGGCGGAAACCTTTGCGATGTAGTGACCGTAAAGTTCCAGATCGTCCGGGGTAAGCCCAATCTTTGCCGCTATCTCGGCAATCGGTTTTAGTTTCGTAGTCCGTGCTATCTCGATATCAGCAGGCATCATGCCTCCTCTGGCTTCGTTTCAATTTCCGATCCCTTACGGGGTCCCCGCGGCGTACCCGAAGCCGACGGCGTTAGGTATTTCTATCATAGGAGAAAATCGGGGCGTGTCAAAGGCAGAAATTCAAACGACCTCTCTTGACAACGCATGTTTTCTTAAGGGAATCGAGATCGGGAAGATCATCCCCGCATCCTGCGAGCAGCAGAAAAACAAACGCGGCTCTACCGGAAGATACAAATCGGTTCATCAGACACTCCAAATTGTTTTGTCTGCGATCTTTTGTCCGTTAGGACAACAGGAGCACAGGTATCGATGGAAGAATAAACGCTTGTACGGAGCCTTTAAGACCTCTTCTTGCCGAAAAGACCGAGCGTGGTTCCAACAACAATCGTAAAAAGACCGAGAAGGGTAAGAAAGAAACCACCCTCAAATTCCAGAGGTATGCGGTTCACCATAGGGATTGTTGAGCAGTGCCTGGCGATTCGTTCTCCTAGAGGCAGGAGTGAAGCGATGGATAGGATGAACATCGAGAGGGCAGATCCTTTCGTTATCCGCCGACGAAAGAGCTGCTGCAAGGTAAGTATTAGGATAGCCGCCACGCATATGGGAGTCAGCCACAGTAACATGTTCCATATATTTGTTTGAAGAGTACCAACCAGGAGGTTCCACATACTACAGTCGTATTCAATTATCCTAACCCATACGAGAAAACTGCTTACGACATAGATCACCCCCCCGGCCAACGTTATCCATAGCGCTAACACAGTATGCCTCCTTGCTCTTTCGTTAACCCTGATCCGGTGGCGTAACGTCTATGATATGGAACTTCGTGGTGTATATTGTGCATTTTTTGTCTTGCACCTTGTGCCATGTACCTGTAATCGTATAGCACGCCGAAGCACTATCACTCAAGATCTCATCCAGAGGGGGGGTGAAGTAGTGTTCATCTGTGGACGCTAAGGCGATGAACTGGACGAGACCCAGGACATCACGAAATGCAATTCGATTCTCAGGCACAACTCCCTGGGTGACTGCAGGGAGAATCTGGTCCTCAATCTGCGTTGCCGCTCCCTGAAGGTCCCCGGTGTTGACGGCCTGAATGGCTGCATCTACCAGGGTCACGAATGGAGCGTGGTAGGAATCGTCAAGGAAAAGACCTGGACCTACCCTCAGTATCAGTTTAAGGAACTCCAGGTAGTAGACTGCCGCTTCTACTGTCGTGTGCTGGGGAAGCCCTTGTTGCCACTCAGGGAACTCTCCGACCGCCTGCCGGATCGTATCGATCTCTACGTGGATTAATTCGCGTGGCATAAATACCTCCTATTCTTCTTCCGGCGGTTCAACTTTTTCGACGTGTATTGTGAGATCTGACTTCTGGCATGCCAGCCACAACGGGTCTACGATGTGCCCCGCACATCTAATATTTGTGCATTCTACAATGCCACCGTTACTCAGAATCTCGTCTAAGGGGGGTGTGAAGTAGTATTCTCCAGGGAACGCGGCGATCCGTGTTGCCGTGTTCAGAACGTCACGAAATGCGATTCGATTATCGAGCACAACTCCCTGGGTAACTGCAGGGAGAATCTGGTCCTCAATCTGCGTTATCCCACCCTGAAGGTCACCGGAGTCGAAGGTCTGGATGGCTGTATTCATCAGGGGCACGAACGAAGCGTGGTAGGCATCGTCAACGAAAAGACTTGGGCCTAACTGTTCCACCATTCCTTTAAGGAATCCCAGAAAGTAGGCTGCTGCCTCTGCTGTGGTGTGCTGAGGAAGTCCCTGTTGCCACTCAGGATACTCCCGGACCACCTTACGTGTCATACCGATCATTATGTAAGTTATCTCGCGCGGCATAGATGCCTCCTATTCTTTCTTTGGTGGTTCAATTTTCTCGACGTGTGCATCTATTATAACATCTGTGCATTCAAGCGTGGGCCTCTCTGGACCGATGTGGGAAGCAACCTTAATTATACAGCACTCTGTAACATCCTCCAGACTCAGAATCTCGTCTAAGGGTGGTGTGAAGTAGTGCTCTCCGGGGAACGCAACGATGCCTATCGCCATGTTCAGTAAATCACGGAATGCGATTCGATTGTCGGGCACAACTCCCTGGGTGACTGCGGGGAGAATCTGGGTCTCAATCTGCGTTGCCGCTGCCTGAAGGTCGCCGGAGTTGACAGTCTGGATGGCCGCATCAATCTGAGCCACGAATGAAGCGTGGTAGGAATCATCGGTGAAAAGACTTGGGCCTAACTCCAGTATCTTTTTAAAGAATTGCAGGGTGTAGGCTGCTGTCTCTGCGGTGGTGTGCTGAGGGAGCCCCTGTTGCCACTCAGGAAACTCTCCAACAGCCTTCCGGGTTACCCCAAGCAATATGTAGGTTGTTTCACGTGGCATATCTTTCTCCTAGTGATAAGTTTTTAGGTTTGGTCCTCAAACTACCCACTTGCAATTTGTGTCTTAGGACCCTACGGATCTCATTATAGGCAAAAAAAAGAAGTTGTCAAGGTTTTTTTTTGACCTCTGGAGTACATCAATTATACTGATGCAATCGTTGCAACCCTTGACTCTCAGCCTCTCTCCACTATACTTATTTAATGGGCAGGAAGGAGATTCATAACTCTAAACCAAGTAGTGGTAATGCTTTGATTATTTGGTTAAACTTCTCGCAACAGAGGACAGCTCTTTAGGCGTATGAAACCGTTCTGGGAACACTACTTCAAAGGCGGAAGTATAGAGGCTGGTCCGATAACGGAGGAGGGTGGACGCAAGAAGACTGTCATCACCCTCCACGGCCGCCGTCTCATAGGGCCGTTTGGCTGCCTGAATACACAAAGATATATAGTAGCGAGGGTAACCGAGACTGACGTCCGCAACGTAAAGATTAAGGATAATACCTGCATCACTGACGGTGACGAGCTCTGCTCCTGGCTGGTAAGCTGGGAAGAAAAATAAACACCCCACAAAGCTACTTCGTATCTTTGTGGGGACCCCAGAATAAAAAATGAGAAAGGCCGGTTGAACCGGCCTTTACCCTTTCTAATCTGCGATCTTTCGTAAGACCCGAAGGGGATTACGAAAGGAGCACCTTTTTGATTCGTTCCAGCGCCCAGTCGATCTCTTCGGCTGTGATAACCAGGGGCGGAGCGAAACGTATAACCTGGTGATGGGTTTCTTTTGCAAGGATTCCCTCCTCGCGAAGCTTCTCGCAGAAGGATCGTGCAGTGCCGGAACTTTCTTTTATGACCACCCCGATCATAAGACCTTTGCCGCGAACGTGATCAACGTGGGGGGAGTCAATCTTGCGAAGTTCGTCGGCAAAGTAGGAACCGAGCTCAGCCGTCTTTTCTGGAAGCTTTTCTTCAATGATTACATCCAGCGCTGCGATGCCCACGGCAGAGCCTAAGGGATTACCCCCGAAGGTCGAACCGTGGTCGCCGGGATGGAACACTCCCATGATATCGTCGTTGCAGCAGATGGCCGAGACAGGGTACACTCCTCCGCCCAGGGCCTTGCCCAGGATGTAGATATCGGGAACCACACCTTCATGATCACAGCAGAACATCTTGCCGGTGCGGCCCAGGCCGGTCTGGATCTCGTCGGCGAGAAGTAGAATGTTGTGTTCTTTACAGAGTATCGCGGCTTCCTTAAGGTATCCTTCTGGCGGGACAATCACCCCACCCTCGCCCTGCAGGGGCTCGACAAGGAAGCCGACCGTGTTGGGGGTTATGGCCTGCTTGAGGGCAGAGATATCCCCGTAAGGGATGGTAACGAATCCGGGGGTGAAGGGTCCGAAGCCGTCTCTGTACTGGGCTTCGGTGGAGAATCCGACTATGGTGGTGGTTCGGCCGTGGAAGTTACCTCGGC
The DNA here is from genome assembly GCA_030670165.1 of Candidatus Stahliibacteriota bacterium. Classification (GTDB taxonomy): domain Bacteria; phylum Hydrothermota; class Tepidihabitantia; order B3-TA06; family B3-TA06; genus B3-TA06. Next base: position 5,028 of record DAOVCF010000080.1, read on the forward strand.
AGGTGATGATCTCGGCTTTGTCTTCGGCAACGCCCTTGATTTTGTAGCCCCACTTGCGCGCCGCCTTTATAGCGGTCTCCACCGCCTCGGCGCCGGTGTTCATTGGCAGGGCCTTATCTTTGCCTGCAAGCTTGCACAGCTTTTCCAAGAACTCGCCCATGCGGTCGTTGTGGAACGCGCGCGAGGTTAGGGTGATGCGCTCGGCCTGCTCGATCATCGCCGCAAGAATCTTGGGATGGCGATGCCCCTGGTTTAGGGCCGAGTAGGCGGCAAGCATATCCATATACTTGTTTCCGTCAACGTCCCATACCCAAACGCCCTCACCTTTGCTTAAAACCACATCCAAGGGATGATAGTTCGAGGCGCTGTAGCTTTCAGTTTGTCTTAAAATCTCTTGTGTTTTTGACATCTTTTCTCCTTGGTTGAGGGACTTTCGTGAACCTGCAAAGTCTAGCCAGGGAAAGCGCGCATGTCAACCAACCTGCCCCACGTCGTCGCTACGCATCACCACCGAGGTTCCGAAAGGAATAAAACTGGTGGGGTGCAGGAGGGTAAAGATTCGCTGCCACAACCGGGGGGTGAAGTAAAGGGTAATGTGCCCGCCGGAAAGGATCTCTTTCTTGCATCCCCAGTGTGAGGAAAATTCATTAAGTGAGCTAGGCGTTGCAAGCAGGTCCTCGTGCGCGCCTATAAGATGGATATGCCGGGGATCAACAACGGGCATGCCGTGCTTGGGCAGAAAGAGACGGGGAATCTGATCGAAGGCATGCAACCGATCCTCGGCCTCGATTCCCTCACGCAGAGAGCTGAAGAAAGGTGAGTTCAGGAAAAGCTCATCAGGCCGCACCACAGGTGTGACAAGAACCGCCTTTGAAACCTTGGGTTCTGAAAGTGCAAGCAGAGAGCCGACCCATCCGCCTAAGCTGAAGCCCAGAAGTGTTATATCCCTTGATCCCAACTCCCATATCGCAGAGATGAGTACTCGTACGTCCACAACCGCTTGCCTCACGGCCTTAAGGGTACGCACCAGGTCCGGGGTGATGGCGAGTTCACCTGAGCGGGTTCCCTGGGGAGTGCGGCGCATATGATAGGGAAGATCCATCGTCCACAGGTTGCGGCCGCAGCGACCTACCCAACTCGCCAGACGTGAATAGTCACTCGCCCCCTCAAGCCAGCCCGAAAGCAGAATTGCCGCCGGTGAAGAAAACGAGTATTCAGGAAGGCACTCACCTTGCACCCGGTCATTCTCCTCGTATCCGGAGGGCAACGGGGAGTCGAAACGGAACGTATATGTCAGGGGATACTCCGAGGTTCTTTTGAGTTCAACACGGGTTCGTTTGGATAAAGAGAAGAACTCCTCAGGGCTTGTCTTCTCAGCGTTCCTTACGAACCGACGAAGTTCTTTAGGATCGGTAAAGTCATCACGCTGGGCGAGCCAGTGGTTTATATCACTGAATATCCTGCGGTCTACCCGGCGCGAGTAGAGACGAAACATCCTGCAATTCTATGGATATGAGGAAGGAACGCAAGCCTTGCCGCGAGCCGCGGGTGCCAAGTCGATGCGAGCGCAACCGGCTAAGCTGCTTGACTTTCCGGCATGATTGTATAGACTTCTTTTTTCGACACGAGCCGAGGGCGAAGGTCTGGGCGAGTGCAGCCGACGAAGTTGGCTGACCAAAGAGAGTGTATACAGCGAAGCTGCGTGTCGTGAGCCACGGGTAATAAGTCGTGGCGAGTGCAGCGGACGAAGGTCGAGCGGACCGCAGGCGACAGAGTTGCCAGTCATGAGCTGCGGACGAAGGTCGCAGCGAGTGCAGGCGACGAAGTTGCCTGAACTGAAAAGGAGCCATCTACATTAAGATTTGTAATAATGCCGAGATGGCGGAACAGGCAGACGCGCTAGCTTCAGGAGCTAGTGGGGGCAACCCCGTGGGGGTTCAACTCCCCCTCTCGGCATTTAATTACCCCAAGCCGTTACTTGGTAACGCCGCGGGGACCCCGAGATAAATGCTCCTTTTTTTACCCCAAAGGAACGCAAAGCGTTCGTTTGGGGACCCCCTATCCTCCTTTTCGCCTGACGGAGAAAAGATCGCAGAGAAAAACGTAGGGGCCGACGTTAACTCAGCCTCATTTATATAAGGAGTAATCCCCTTGACAGCAAAGAAGCAGAGGGTATCCTTTCTCGTTAATCGGCAAAAGGAGGCCTTGTTGCAAAGGAAAGTTTCGCTTTTTATAAGTTTTGTCTTGGCAACCGGCGTGTTTGTTCTGGCCTGCGATAACGACGACTCTACTACGCCGCCTGATCCTACCGACAACAACACAATCCAGACCGCCTGGGACGTGAATATCCCCTACGCAAAGGAGTTTACCATCCCGGCAGATGATCCGGCAGAGGTGTTCCATTTTGGCATCGGCCCAAACAAACCATTTGCTTCAGTGATCGTTATAAAGGTTGACCTTCTGGAACCAACGGGCACCCCCTTCTATCTGAAGGCGGAACTTTTAAGCGAGAAACAGACCCCGCTTGTGCCGGACGCTCGCGAATCCGATCTGGTGCCTGCGGCATGGGTGGCAAGTCGTCTGGAGCAGACCTACTACCTTCGCATCACCCCTGTGGGCGATCCTGCAGGCGACCGTTACAGATACAGGCTCGAGATAGCCTCATCCAACATCAACGATCCACTGGAGCCTGACGACGACACCACCGACGCCAGCCCCCTGCTCCTGGACATAGAATCCACCGGCGCCTATCTGGTGGACGCTTTCTCTGACAGCCTTGAGCCTATGGCATCGCTTCCAGACTTCTACCGATTCGAGTTAAAGGATACAACCATGCTTTACGTGGACGTATCCAGGCTTGGCGGGGACTGCAAGCCTTTGATGCGTCTTTATGCGCCGGATGGAGAGGTGTTCGGGGAGATCAAGGATACAACCGCGGTCTTTGATCTTACCGGTTCGGGCTTTGTTGCGGGCTACTGGTTCCTTGAGGTAACCGACGAGGAAGGCTACTATCCGGTCTATGGCAAAGGCGAGGTTGCGTTCAACTATCTTGAGCCTTATACGGTATGGGTCTCAACACGGCCTAAGTAGCGTAGGGCGATCAAGGAGAAAGTTATGAGATCAAAGGTGATCGGTTCCCTTTTGAGCCTGCTTCTTTTTGTGCTTTTCTGCGAGTTGCCGGGTCCTGAGATCGAAAGGGTCACCGCTGACGATCCTTCGCTGGCGCCTGGTGATAGCACCATCCTGCACTGCGATGTCTACAATCCGGCAGGGGGTGAACTTACCTATGTCTGGCAGGCCGACGTGGGGAAGATTGAGAACCTTGGAGATATGGCGCGCTGGACAGCCCCTGAATCGGTAACCAGCAACTTAATCGTGACGATTACCGTAACCGTGAGCGATGAGCAGGGTATGATGGATGAAGAAAGCATCTCCCTTGAGGTAAAGGCGAGCCCATAAAGA
>DAOVCF010000157.1 GCA_030670165.1 Candidatus Stahliibacteriota bacterium
CCGCAGGGCAAGGATAGTTATAGACGGTGAGAAGGTGGACTATCCCATCCAGGAGGGATTCTTACAATCCGACAGGCTGAAGAGGCGTTTCCTTCCCGATCTTCTGAAGGCTACTCAGTGTAAGGAAGGTAACTTCAAAGAGATGGCATCCAACCTCTACGGCAAGGCTCTTGCCCAATCTTTCTTTATCCCTTACAACACCAAGCTGTGGCGTTACCCTCTGGAGGAGATGGATAAGGAATGGGCACAGCGATTCCTTCCCTCCTTCCCCAGGGACGATCTAGGGCGCCTGGCTAAAGGAGAGACCCTGCCACGAGGTCCGAACGCTTACTTCTTCTATCCGGAGAAGAACGGGGTAGGAACCTTATCGCAAGCGTTGGGGAAAGGATTGAGGAATCGCATTCATCTATCAACTAAGGTAACAAGTATCAACACCAGGGAGGGATGGGTCCAGACTAATAGCGGAACAAGACATCACTACTCTTATCTGATCTCAACCATACCTCTGCCTGAGCTATTAAGGGCCTCTGTGGATCTGCCTGAACCCGCCGGAGTTCTGGCCGAAGAACTCAAGAGCACAGGTATGGTTTTCGTGCATCTTTGCCTTGCACATCCGCTGAACGACGACTCGCACTGGGTGTACTTCTCCGATCCGGAGATATGTTTCCACCGCATCTCGATACCTCGCAACTACTCTGATGCGATGACCCCACCGGACAGAGGCTCGATCGTCGCCGAGGTCTCTTTCCCCTCTGGTGAAAGACCAGATATTCCAAGCATCGTGGCCAATGTCAAGAGGGATACGGTTAAATCCGGGATAGTTGACGGACTGGAGGACATCATCTCCCACGACGTCCAGGTGCGTCGCTACGCCTATGTCTTCCCCACCATGAAAGGCGAGGCGGCCCGTGAAAAGCTGCGTTGGATTCTGAAGCACAGGGGCATACTTCTTGCAGGACGATACGGAGTGTGGAAGTATGCAAACATGGAGCGGGCTTTAGAACAGGGAATAAAGGCGGCGGAGGCGTTGTGCTGACGATCATTGCCAGAATCGTTTTCTGGGTTTGCCTGGGGGTATTCCTGTATATACTTTTCGGCCACGGACTACTGCTTGTCTTACTTAAGGCCTTTTTCTCCAGACCGGTAAAACGTAAACCGATCACACCTGACGTATGTTTCATCATACCCGCCTACAACGAAGAGAAGATCATCAGGGCGAAACTTGAAAACACCCTTGCACTTGACTATCCCAGGGACAGGCTAAAGATCGTTGTGGTCTCCGACGAGAGCACTGATCAAACGGATGAGATAGTTAAACAAGCCTCTAAGAAAGAAGGCCGAATCATCCTCATAAGACAACGCCCCAGACAAGGCAGAACGGTTGCCATAAACGCCGCCAGAAAGAGGTATAGAGCCGAGGTGTACGCCATCTCGGATGCCAACGTGATGCTCGACAAACATGCCCTGCGAGAGCTGGTGGCGAACCTTGCCGACCCGCAGGTAGGGGCAGTCACTGCAAGATTTATTGGCCTGGAAGGCAAAGGTAATCCAACAGAAAAGGGGATAGGCGGGTATTGGAACTACGAGCAATGGCAGCGTGAGCTGGAAAGCCAAATCGGTTCCGTATCATTCATATCGGGCAGTTTTAATGCTGTAAGGGGGAATCTTCTTACACCTGTACCTGCGGATATAACCCACGATCACTACGTACCCGCGGCTCTCACCGGGAAGGGGTTCCGCTCGGTATACGAACCTCGTGCGGTTGTATACGAGTATCCGGCGGATACCCCCTTGGAGGAAGCGAAGATAAGGACGCGCAACTTCCTCATGGGGATGAATTTCCTGCGCGAACTGCCACGTATACTCAATATCTGGCGCCATCCCTGGTTCTTTTTGAATCTTCTCTTTCGTAAAATCCTACGCTGGTTCTGTCCTCTCTTTCTGATTCTCTCACTGGTCTCCGCCGTACTACTTATACCTGAACCAGCTCCACTGGCCTTACTCGGCCTGACAGGAATCGGTGCAATAATGACCGTTCTGATGGTGACCCTCAAGTCTCCTCCACGATGGCTATCTACCGCAGGATTCTTTGGTCTGTCGCAAATAGGCCTGCTTTGGGGAATCATCCAGTTCGTATTCGGCAAACGCATCGTTGTATGGGAGCCTCCGCGATAAAAGAATCTCCCCGCTCCAAGCATCTAGAATACCCGCTTTAACCGATCTATCGCAGGCTATCGTCACTGTCAAGCAAGGACCACAACAAAAGTTTATCCGGAGAGAATCCGAACCTTGCGGCGACTTCTCTCAGTCGTCGATCAAGAAGAAGCCTTGGAGAGTTTGCGTTTCCCGAACCAGCGGATGGTACGACTCAAACCTTCCTTGAGAGAAACCTTGGGATTCCACCCCAGCAGGTTCTGTGCCAGACTGATATCAGGCAAGCGCCGGGGAGGATCTTCGCATAGGGCAGGCAAACGAACTATCCGGCTGGGACTCCGGGTAAGACGAAGCACAAGGTCAGCCAGTTTCTTGATCTTTATCTCTTCCGGAAACCCCAAATTTACAGGCTCTGTAACATCGGACTCCATCAAAAGGATAAGCCCGTCAACGATATCATCGACGTAACAAAAGCTGCGAGTCGCTTCCCCTGTTCCGTAAAGAGCAAGCTCCTCGCCGGCATCAGCCGCCTGGATGAACGTGGGGATTACCCGCTGATCGTCAGAGCGAAACCCGGGTCCATAGACGTTAAACAAACGGGCTATCCTCACGGAAAGTCCGCGCTCAATCCGATAGGAACGGCAAAGGGCCTCCCCTGCCCGTTTCGCCTCCACGTAAGGTGAACGTGGACCCACAGGATTCGTATAGCCCCAGTACGTCTCAGGCTGCGGATGAACGCCAGGGCTGCCGTAAATCTCTGAGCTGGAAACGTAAAGCGCACGTATCCCCTTATCCGCACACCAGCGAAGCACGCGGAGCGTTCCCTCGATCACGGTAAGGATTACATTGAGAGGCTCGCGTTGTACCCTTGGCACACCGCAAAGTGCGGCAAGGTGATAGCAACCGTCAACCTCGATAGCTTCCAACCCCACCTCCCGGACGTCCCCTTTGATAAAGGTAAACCGTGGATTGTCAAACAACCCGGAGATATGCTCAAGACTTCCGGTTGACAGGTTGTCTACACAGAAAACCCGATCTCCCCTCTCAACCAGCTTCCTGCAAAGATGGCTTCCTATAAAACCCGCTCCCCCTGTAACAACATATCCCTTGCCTTTAGAGTCAACTTCCATCACTACTCCCTTTTTGTCAATAAATAGAGTATAGGCCAACTATCTGCAAAAGTCAAGTTGTCTTGTTCGTGCGCCAAGGAATAGTTGCCAGGTGATGGCTGTCATACGCCTTGCCTCACATCAATTCGAGGCGTCATCCCCCCTAGTTTTTTGGTCAGGAAGTGCCAGAAGTAGGCTGACTGTCCGTAGAATGCCAGGCGGTACGCTACCTGTGGCTGAAAGAACTCGAACTTTTGGTTCCACACAACGTTGGCCCCATTCATCTCGGACAGAGGTGTATCTATGAGAATTTTGTTATCCTCGGTCCGAGTAAACATCATTCTGAAATCAGGGGTGAGACTGGCCGTGCCCTCCTCGGGGACCTTGAATCTGCGGTCGCTTCGCGTTCTGATGGGAGAGGACCACATCCTGGCAGCAAGTGAAACCAGAGGGCTCCTGCCCTTCTTTTTGCGATCAAGGAGCATTGGCATGGTTACAGCGTCGTTGTAATGCGCCCAATCAATGTATCGCTTGAAGTTGCGCGCTTCGGGTGCTGCCGGCTCGCCCAACTTCTTCAATACGAACGTTCCGTTCCCACTGAACTCCCAGCGCGCCCCGCAGCGCCTGCAATAAAGGCACCTGCCTTTGGATTCAAGCACGAAGAAGTTCCTGCAGTGCGGACAGAGCCACAGCCGAAGTTCCAGGTGCTCGGCGACGTTGCGGTGACCGAAGACATGTTTGGTGATCTCAGGGTCTTCAAGCTCGCTGTAGCGAAGTTTCTCATCTATCATTCGAGCGATCTCGACTACGTCGTCCGGGATCTCGGCCGGGTTCTCGAACAGATGGCTGAACTGAACGATAATCTTTCCCCGGCGAGGCCGGTTTGTCCAGCGAGGCCAGGTAAGGTAAGCTCCCCTCGTTTTTACACAGATGACAGACAGGTGCAGTTTCTTCACAAGGCGAGGGATCGTTGCATCTAAGGAGGGCACCTCACCGTCCCAGTTGCGGCCCCCTTCAGGGGAAATCCCTATTATTTGTCCCTGTTTGACCGCTTTGATTAACGTGCGCATTGTAACGGAGTCGGGCGTACTCTTGGCAGTGGGGATGACCTTAAGCCAGCCCAGCAGGATGCGGAAGACTTTATATCTGAAATCGTCGTCCGTGACGACGAGGCATATGGGCCGTTTGATATAAAGAGAAAGTATGAAGGGGTCAAGTGTGTTTGTGTGGTTGCCTATTAAAATCGCAGGCTGACCTGGGGGAGGGAAGGGTTTCTTGCCTTCGCTTCGAGTACGAAGTATAAAACGCAGGGGTAGCCCGACGAAAATCTTTAACCACCACCATAAGATGTC
>DAOVCF010000193.1 GCA_030670165.1 Candidatus Stahliibacteriota bacterium
GTTATCCTGGATTGACGATTAACTGCCAACTTGAATTATAAAGGGGCCGCAAGGCCCCTTATATTTTGGGCCCCAGGGGATCCTCTAGGGGAAAGGGCTTGACATTCCTTGTATTAAGATTATCATAGGCCAGATGAGAAAGGAGGAAATATGAAAAAACCAAAACTTTCCCTGATCGCTTTACTCGTCCTTTTGCCGCTTGCGCTTTTTGCGGCAGACCGCATAGTCGTGCTTGAGATATTCACAGCTACCTGGAGCGAGAACGGCCCGGGTGCTGCGATGGGTGCGGACGACTTAGTGGAAGCGCATCCCGACGAGGTACTGGTGGTTGAATACCATGTTAACGTCTACGGCGATCCGTTCGATCACACTGATGCAAATGCGCGTAAGACTTTCTACGGTGACAATGTCCCCGGCGGTTACCCCGCCGCAATCTTCGACGGGGTCGAAACCTTTCTCGGCGGCTCCCCTGACGAATCAATGTTTCCCCATTATGATCCACTCTACAACACCCGCCGCGGGGTGGAGCCTGGGCTTGAGATCACACTGGAGAAAACCGGTGAGTCACAGGGGACACTCACCGCAACCATCAAGAACACGAGTGACGCGGAGATTACGGGCAGGGTGCACTTTACCATAACCGAGTGCAACATCCACTATGCATGGCAGAACCAAACCGTTCTGCACTTCGTCGAGCGCGACATGCTGCCCGACGCTTCAGGTGAGCTCATTACGCTTGGCCCGGGCTCAACGGCGATTCGCGAACGGAACTTTGTGATCGCCCCCTCATGGCCGTACTACACGGAAGATTTAGGCAACGTTGAGTTCGGCTGCTTCGTTCAGGACACCACGTCCTCGGGGCTCTTAAGGGAGATCCTGCAGGCCGCGATAATCCCTCTGGAGAACCCGCTGATCGCCGGAGTCGAGGAGGAAGAGGTCTCATCCCTCCCCTTCTCGTTAAACGCTCCAACCCTGCTGAAGGGGCACGGCTCCGTGGAGCTTGTGCTTGATGCACCTATGGATGTTGACATTTCTCTGTACAACTCTATCGGTTGCAAGGTGGAAACACTTCATAAAGGCGTACTTGAGGCAGGCAATCACCGGATAGAAATCAAAGCTGATGCCCTGCCCGCCGGTACGTATTTCCTTAAGGCAACCGCGGGCGTGCACAACCAGGTTAGCAAACTTGTTATCCTGGATTAACCTCCAGCCTGATATTTGAAGGGGCCCTAGGGCCCCTTTGCTTGTTAAATCCGTGAACCGTTTCACACCACTAAAGACCTTTACATCCTGCCCGTCACGACTATAATAGACGTGAGGAAAGAAAGGAGTTATGATGAAGAAAGTAATAGCCCACCTTCTAGTTGCAATCGTTTTCGCATTTGCAGCCAAAGTCGCAGATTTTTCAGGTAAAGACCTGGACGGAAAAACATGGATTCTGGACTCGCTTCTCGGCAAGAAACTCACCATTATATCCTTCTGGAGCACGTCTTGCGCACCTTGTAAGGAAGAACTCAAACTCCTGGATAGCCTCTACGGGGTGTACGGGGATTCCGGGCTTTCGGTTATCGGGATAAACATAGACAGCCGCAAAACCCTTTCCAGGGTCAAGCCGATGGTGGAGAGCTACGGGTGGGATTTCACGGTGCTATTGGACCCTCAAGGTGAACTCATGCGGCTCTTCAAGGTCAGCCCTATCCCTCACTCCTTCTACATAAAACCTGACAAGGAGCTTTTGAAGTCTGTGATCGGCTACACCAAGAAGGACGCGGCCGGAATCATAAAGACAATACGCAACGCGCTCCGCGGGAACTACTCCACTTAAGATGGTGGTCGGCGGACGTCGTGCAGGGGAGACGAAACTAACGAGGGTCTTACGGGGAGCGATCCTTATCGCGGTTATAGCAGCGATCTTAAGCTGCGGCGAAAGATTTCCAGACCCATCCGGTGAAGGCGAGTTTACGAGAACGGTTCTACTTGACGAAGGAACCGGCACGTGGTGCACCTATTGCCCTGATGCGGCAGAGAATATCGAGGAGCTGGCCGTATCTCATCCGGGTGAATTTATCGTTCTCGCTTTACACGCCCAGGATGACTATTCTTCTTCCGAGACAGAAGCGCGACTTACCAGCCTTGGTGTTGCGGTCTTCCCTTCCATAATCTTCGACGGGGTTGAGGAATCGGGCAGAGAGGTCAATGAGATGGCGGCGATACTTGCCGATAGACGCGCGCTCGGCTCGCCAGTAAAGCTTGAACTCACAGCCTCCCTGACCGCAGACAGCGTTTTATACGAGATTGCCGTAATCACATCAGCAAAGATCTCAGAATCCATCGAAGCGAACCTGCGCATCGCCCTGGTCGAGGATACCTTAACTGACGCCTCGGCAGGACTGCTTCACCATACCGTGAGGCGCTTGCCCGAGGCCGCTGGCGAGGACGCTTTAACCCTTGAGCCGGGCGACACCGTGAGCCTGGATCGCGCCCTGCCGCTCGATGGCTCCTGGGGCAGACCGCTTACCGCCCTCGTCTGGGTAGAAGCCTCTGATCTTGAGGTCTACCAGTCAGCATCCTACGAACTCGGCGGAGGAAGCCCTGCTGAAGGCGAGTTCAGCATAGCCCTCGAATCGGACACCATCCAGACGAAACCCGACCCCGGTGATAGTGCTTTCTACTACTTCACCCTGAAGAACCACACGGGCAACGAGTTGACTTTGCACGTTGAAACCCCCGACTCCTTGAAGAATCTGCCTGCGGACTGGTCTTCGCTGATCTGTGACGACGACGTGTGCCATGGCGACTCAGTGAATTTAACGCTGCCTGCAAACCAATCATCGCAAAGGTTTCATGTCCAGCTTACAAGCTCAACATCGGGCTCCGAGGGCAAGATCGTTCTGGAAGTAACGGGCGGGGAAGAGGTGGACTCACAAACCTTCATCCTGCGGATTGAGGAGTAGAAGGCGGGCGGAGAGACCCGATAATCTAAGGCGTTGACAAACCCCAGCTCAAACAGATAATAACGACATGCTTCTTGTATTGTTAATCTTTGGAGAGGTATCCCTTTCAGGCGTCAATACGACCCATCTGTGGCTGGAGACCCCGCACTGGTCATCCCAGTTTTACAACGAAGCCGAGGCCGATCTTTTCGTTGATCGCTTCCG
>DAOVCF010000172.1 GCA_030670165.1 Candidatus Stahliibacteriota bacterium
GTAGTGAGGTTGCAAAGCTCTTATCCGTAGACGGCATAGAAGTCTATTCTCCCCAGGAAATTCACACCCTTGAGGAACTACTGACGCAGTATTCGAAATTCAAATCAACTCGTGTTGAACCTAGAACTCTTCAACGTTACAAGGTGTCTGTTAGACAGCTTCTGAAATTCTTCGGCAAGGACAAAGATATCGCGTCTATCTCCTTAGAGGATGTAGAGAACTACCAATCTGAGCGGGAGTCTGGTCCGGCAACGATTAACCGTGATGTTACCCTATTGCTAGCTGCCCTAAAGAAAGCTACTCAACGGAAGTGGGTATCCTTGGATTCGATTCAGGACATCGTACAAAATATTGAAAAACTGAGAGAGCCTGAACCAAGAGACCGCGTGTATTCTGAAGAAGAGATAGAGAGATTGCTCATGGAATGCTCTGAACACATACGGCCTATCGTCATTGCCGATCTGGTTACCGGGATGAGAATGTCTGAACTCATACACCTGAAATGGGTAGACGTGGATTTGGACCGCAAGCAGATCAAAGTTAGGAAGACCAAGACTCACCGCAACAGAACTATCCCTATCAGGGGTAAGCTGCTCATGAACACTCTGCAAAAGCTCTACATCGAAAGAACAAGCGAGTACGTATTCACCAGGAAAGACGGCAAGCCTTACAAGCAGGGCTTTGATAAAGGTTTCAGAACGGCAAGGAAAAGAGCGGGCATCACGGATGCCAACTTCCACGATCTGCGTAGAACCTACAGTACCGTTCTCTTGGAATTGGGTGAAAACGAACGCGTAATTCAAAAGCTTCTCGGTCATTCTAGACTCGAAACCACAGCGCGTTACTTGGCGGTTCAAGACAAGCGATTGCAGGACGCACAGGAGAAAATTGACACACATTTTAGCACACTGCTTGCAAAGGTCAAAAGTGCAGCCTCATAACTGACGCAATTACGTAACGGCGGCATAGCCAAGTGGTAAGGCGGCGGTCTGCAAAACCGCTATTCCTCGGTTCGAATCCGGGTGCCGCCTTTTTTACACCCTGCAAAGTCGCTCCACGACTTTCCAGGGAACCCGCTTTTTTAGCCCCAAGGAATTGCAAAGCGACTCCTTGGGGACCCCGAAAAACTGAACGAATCAGCTGTATATCCGGATAAACCTTAAAACCCACCTGATTCCATCCACTGCCCTGGGTTGCTAAAGACCCGCTAATACGCTTGACGCAGGCCGCATTATCTGCTATAATTAAAGTTGGATGTCAGTTGTTGCAGTATACCGTGCCTTAGACGAAGTAACCGCAAGAGCGTTACTTGCGGCACTGGAGTCTGATGGTATACGCGCAGAGCTGCGGCAGTTCCATAACCCCTGGGAGATCCCCTGGCTTGAGGCAAGACCCTGGGGCGAGATACTGGTACTGGAAGAGGACGCCGAGCGTGCCCGAAAGGTAATCGAGGACCTTCTCGCGGACGCAGGTGGAAACGCCGCCTCTTCGAAAGAAGACGAAACGGCATCCGACGAGTAATGGAAATCCCGGACAGGGTATAAAGGCGAAGTCCTAAACTCAAAGTGTAACTAAACGGAAACAATCAGGAGGCTTTGTGAAGTTTGTCTACCGTTTCGGTGCCGAAAAAGCGGACGGCTCAGCCCGGATGAGGAACATCCTGGGAGGTAAAGGCGCGAATCTTGCGGAGATGACGAATCTCGGCATCCCTGTGCCCCCAGGATTCACCATCTCTACTGCCCTTTGCATGAACTACTTGCGAACCGGAAAATATCCGGAAGGCCTCAGGGCTGAGGTAGAAAAAGGCCTCCGCCGTATCGAGAAGCTGGTGGACAAGCGCTTCGGCGATGCCAAAAATCCACTGCTTGTATCGGTTCGTTCCGGCGCCCGCGTTTCAATGCCCGGAATGATGGACACCATCCTCAATCTGGGTCTGAGCGATACCACGGTAGAAGGGCTGGCTGAGCTTACCCAAAATCCCAGATTTGCCTACGACTCCTATCGCCGCTTCGTGCAGACTTACGGCGAGGTGGTGCTAGGTGTAAAGCGCCAATCAAAGGATGAACAAAATCCCTTCGAGGAGTTGATAGATAAGCTCAAGAGACGCCGCAATGTTAAACTCGATACCGAGCTTGGCGCCGACGACTGGAAGGAGCTGATTTTCCTCTTCAAGGGAATGATCAGGGAACGCAGCGGTGCTATCTTTCCTGACGATCCGCATGATCAGTTGTGGGGCTCCATCGAGGCCGTGTTCGGTTCCTGGAATAATCCGCGCGCCATCGCCTACCGTAAGCTGAACCGCATCCCTGACGACTGGGGCACCGCAGTGAACGTCCAGGCAATGGTCTTCGGCAATATGGGACCCGACTCAGGCACCGGCGTGGCGTTCACCCGTGATCCGGCAACCGGGGAGCGACGCTTCTACGGCGAGTATCTTGAAAACGCGCAGGGGGAGGACGTTGTAGCCGGCCTCAGAACACCCAAACCCATCGCAAAGCTCGCAAAAGAGATGCCTGAGGTCTACAGAAAGCTTGATAAGATCCAGGCCAAACTCGAGCGTCACTACCGCGACATGCAGGATCTGGAGTTTACCATCGAACGGGGCAAGCTCTGGATGCTGCAGACACGCACAGGCAAGCGCACCGGATTCGCCGCGGTAAGGATCGCGGTAGACATGGTTGAAAAAAAGCTGATTTCCAGGAACCAGGCACTCCTGCGCATCGAGCCTGAACAGCTCAACCACCTTCTTCAGCCGGTATTCGATCACAGGGAGGAGAAGAAAGCGATGAAAGAAGGCCGCGTGCTGGCCAAAGGTCTGCCTGCAGGACCTGGCGCGGCAACAGGCAGGGTGGTGTTCAATGCCGAGGACGCTGAGGAATGGGCCGGAAAAGGTGAGCGGGTCATTCTTGCTCGCATCGAGACCTCACCCGAAGACATCCGGGGCATGGCCGCCGCTGCCGGAATCCTCACCCAGCGCGGCGGAATGACCTCCCACGCGGCATTAGTCGCCAGACAGATGGGCAAGGTATGCGTGGCCGGATGCGGTACTCTGGCCATAGACTACGGCAAACGACGGATGACAGTCAACGATACCGTAATCAAGGAGGGTGATTTTCTCTCGATTGACGGCACCACAGGCCAGGTAATCAAAGGCGAGGTGACAACCCGTCCTTCAGAGGTAATCCAGGTGCTGATCGAAGGTTCACTCAAGCCCGGGAAGTCCAAGGTATACGAGCGTTTTGACAAGCTGATGAGATGGTCTGACGATGCGGCTAAACTGAACGTCCGGGCCAACGCCGACAGGCCAGATCAGGCGCGCATCGCCCGCCGATTCGGTGCAAAGGGCATCGGTCTGTGTCGTAGCGAACACATGTTCTTTGAGGGATCAAGGATAAACACCGTCAGAGAAATGATCCTTGCCGAGAACGAGGAGGGGCGACGCAAGGCTCTGGACAAGCTTTTGCCCATGCAGCGCGAGGACTTCGTTGGGCTGTTCCGCGAGATGGACGGCCTGCCTGTGGTCATACGCACGCTCGATCCACCCTTGCACGAATTCCTGCCCCACGATGCCAAGACCATAAAAGAACTGGCCTTAGAACTCGGGACCTCGCCGAAGAAAATCAAAACAAAGGTAGATGAACTGCACGAGTCCAATCCCATGCTCGGTCACCGCGGCTGCCGCCTTGGGATCACCTACCCGGAGATCACCGAGATGCAGGCCCGGGCCGTATTCGAAGCCGCCTGCCAGATAATCAAGGAAGGCAAGAAGGTAATCCCGGAGGTGTTGATCCCTTTGATCGGCAACGTTACTGAACTCTCGAACCAGCGTGCGGTAGTAGAACACACGGCCAAACAGGTACTTACGGAACAGGGTGTAGATTTCCCTTACATGATCGGCACCATGATAGAGATACC
>DAOVCF010000137.1 GCA_030670165.1 Candidatus Stahliibacteriota bacterium
ACGAGTGTCACTCAAACCTGACGAGTTGGCGCCGCGCTTTTTCTCTACGGTTAGTTTCAGATAACCTCACCGCACACCTCACCTCCACCAACACCAGTTGAGTGCTCCAACCACTCAAGGGCCTTGCTCTCTGTAGCGAAGAACTCGGTATCCGTATACTTTTTAAGATACGCCATAAGTGTAATCCCCACCATCCTTGCCTCTGGTCGGCTGCATATGAGAGCCACTCTCTCTACCCCTGCCTGGCGAAGCTGCCCGAGGAGTTGGGAGCGTAGCTCCTCGTCCGGAAAGGATTCAATCTCCGAGAGATCGATGACCGCTTTGTGTAGGACATGGCCTTTGATAAAACTCTGGCAACGCTCACACAACTCGTTGACATTTAAAGCACTACAGTAACCCACGAAACGAATCCAAAGGGTCTGCTTTGCATCGTCGAGCCATGCGTCGTGCTTCATATTATTAGAAAGTGCCGCCCGGCGAACTCGCCAAATACCCCCGGCGCCGTAAAGATCATACACACCGGGCGACAGTTACTCGCAATACCAAAAAAACGACCTCTTACACATATCCTCTCCGGAATCATGCATGTATTTTGCGTTAAATTAGCCCAGGGTCAATCGGACAGATACCCTACCCTCGCAACTAAGCAAAAAACCTTAGTAAACATTGGCGGTCAATTATGTCCTGTAGGACACAGCAGGCAAGTCGATGTTTTAGTTAAACTTATCCGCTCACAACCCGTCAAATCGAACAGGCGTGGTGAATAATCGTCCAGACCTAAACGATCCCCTTGGTAACGGCATACCGGGTCAGTTCAGCCGTAGAGTGAACACCCAGCTTTTCCATGATGTGAGCGCGGTGCGTCTGGACCGTTTTAAAGCTAATCTTGAGAATCTCCGAGATCTGTCGGCTCGTATATCCGTCTGCTATGAGCTTGAGAATCTGGCGTTCCCTTGCCGTAAGCTTGGCAGGACCATGACGAGAGGAACGAGTAGGACTTTCCTGGAGCTGGCGACGCAGCTTCTCCGATACCGAGGGTGAAAGAAAGGTAGATCCATGGTAAACGCTGCGCACCGCAGCAACGAGGTCGGATACAACCACATCCTTGAGTATGTAGCCAGATACCCCTACCTTGAAGGAATCTATGATATACTCCTCGTCATCGTACATGGAAAGGATAAGTATACGGGTTTCGGGAAGCTTCTCACGAATCTTGCGGGCCACCTCCACACCGGAAAGCAGGGGCAGGGCCATATCAAGAATCACCACGTCCGGTGCGTGATCTATACAAGCCTGGACGCCCTTGAGACCGTCTTCCGCTTCTCCTACCACCTCTATGTCTTGCTCCTGCTCAAGCAGGGCGCGGATACCCTTGCGAACGACGGTATGATCGTCAACCAAGATAACCCTAATATTTTCCGCCATTACTCCTCCATGGAGAGTTTATCCGAACTGCGAGGTATTTCAACCTCCACCAGCAATTGAGTTCCCCTGCCCGCAGACGAACTCAACTCAATCCTGCCTCCTATCAGAGCCACACGCTCGTGGATCGAACGCAACCCCAATCCGGTGGAGACAGAGGCAATCTTCTCTACATCAAAGCCCTTGCCGTCGTCCTCAACCCTTACACGAAGCACAGGTTCGGCATACTCGAACCTCACCGTAATCTCCTCCGGCTCGGCGTGCTTTAAGGCGTTTGCAACCGCTTCCTGAATGATTCGGTAAAGCATGATTTCGGTATCAGGATCGGCGCGCGGAAAATTATCATCTCCCCCGATCACAAAACTAACACCGGTTCCTTCGGCTGCGGATCGAGCAAGAGCACGCACCGCAGCGGTAAGCCCCAGGTTGTCAAGCGCGGGTGGAAGCAGCTCGTAGGAGAGATCCCTTATGAAGTCCTGTGTCTCCTTAACCATCTTTTTGGCTTCAGTCAAGCGTTCCTGCGCTTTCCGCTCACGCGTCAATTCGGGAGCAGAAAGGGTAAGAGAAACCCCTGTCAACTGCTGGGCAATCTCGTCGTGCAGCACCCTTGCGATGCGGCGACGCTCATCCTCCTCGGCCTTAACCAGACGCAGATTGAGTTCTGAGATGCGACGCTCTCGCTCCTGAAGATTCTCGTAAGACAAGGCAAGTTCCTTGGCCTTGCTCTCGGTAGCAAGTGCGGATGAAAGGATCTGTGAAGCGGTCCAGAACAGACGTATATCCTCAACGTTCCACTCGCGTTTGCGCCTTGCCTCGTCAAAACCGATGGCACCCCAGAAACGACCCTCTACAAAGATGGGCAAGACAAGAATGGCAAGTATTCGCTCTGCCTCGAACACCTCACGCTCACTGGCCGGCAGATCATCGGTAAGCCCGGGAATTGCCTCTCCCGTGGAAAGTATCTTGAGCCATCGCTCGAATCCTTGATCATAGTAAACCTTATCCATGCGGTCGTTATCCAGCCAGGAAGCCTCCTCGGAAACCCAACGATGGATACGCTTCATAAATAGGCGGGTGTTCTCCTTCTCGTGTGAGAAAAGGTATACCCGGCTGACCCCTGTGACCCTGCCAAGCCGTTCAAGGAACTCGCCAAGCGAGGAATCCGAAACCTCCTCACTTAAGAACAACGAGGATATCTCAAAAAGAACCTTTTCATACTCCATGCGCAGCCGCAGAGCCCTCTCGGCCTGCTTGCGTTCGGTTATATCACGAGCCACACCCTGAACGGCAAGGATACGCCCCCCCTCATCACGTATAAAGTTCCAACTCACCGCAAACCAATGGCTTCTCCCCCGGCTGTCATAGATCTCACAGTCAATGTCGTGAGCGGGCTTAGCTTCACGCAGGGACTTTGCAAACAGCGCCCCGAGCATCACAACGTCATCCGGCGCAATCGCCTTGAGAAACGCTTTCGGTTCTCTCAGGATATCCTCACGTTTATAGCCCATTTTTTCAACCGAGGGGGAACCGTAAAGAGGCCTACCAGAGGGGGAAAGCAGGAATATGACATCAGAGGATGTCTCCACCAGGGTTCGGTAGCGCTGCTCGGAGCGAGCACGCGCCTCCTCTGCAACGCGCCGCTCCTGCTGTTCGAAGTAGCGGTCAATAACGGTGACTATCAAACGCACGGCCGTACGGAAAGCCTCAATCTCGCTATTACTCCATCGCCGCTCTACCCGGCACTCCTCGACACCAATAAAGCCGTAGAAACCGCTGCGAAGATAAATAGGAGCAGCGATCACCGAAAGCGCACCTTGATCTCGAAACACCCTGGAGTCGACTTCCGGAAGAGAAGAAACCAAAGAAGCTATAATCTCGCCATCCTTAAGACGCTTGTGGATGTATCCAATCCTGGAATAGGGATATTCACTTCCCAGAAGGGTCTTGATTCCCTGACCAAGCCACTCATGCGTCACACGCGCCCCAGGTTCCTCCTGGGCTGAGGGATGTACCCCTTCCACCTGCTTAGAGACTTCATGGTTGGTAGCAAGACAAACCCTGCTTACGCCTAAAGCATTACCGAGAATCTCAAGACAGGCTTGGATAAATGTATCCAGGTTTTCGATCCCAATCGCCCGGTTCATGATCTGGGCGAAGGCGGTCTGGTAGATAAGGCGGAGCCGCAACTCGTCCTCCACCTTCTTGAGGTCGGTAATATCAGTTAACACACCCAGGGCGGCGTAGAGTTGTCCTTCAGCATCATAGATAGGCGCAGCATTCACAAGAATCTTTCTTGGGGTTCCGTTTTTGTGAATAAAGGTTGTTTCATAACGAGAGGTTTCTCCCTTCATACGTCGCAGACTCTCGTAACGAATGAACTCAACCTCATCAGACGGAACAAGCTCAAGCAAACTCCTTCCTATGAGCTCTTCCTGATCATAACCCACGAGTTTTGTCATCTTCGGGTTAACGAAGAGGAATCTCTCTTCTGCATCTACAAGGCTTATACCCTCCTCTGCTGAGTTGACAAGGGTTCTGTAGAGTTCCTCGCTTTCACGCAGCGCCTCGGTGGCCAGCTTGCGCTCGGTGATGTCGCGGACAAAGACGAGATCGGCGGGTTTGCCTTGATATGTAACTACCCCTGCGTTGAACTCTACATATATCTTGCTGCCGTTCTTGTGTCTGATTATTGTCTCGTATATTGAAGGAACATCCTCACCCGCCATACGCCGCCTGTAACGCTCGTTCACCTTGGGAAGTTCTTCGGGATCAATGTAGGTGGTAAAGGGAGTGTTGAGCATCTCCTCAACACTATAGCCCAACATCTGTGGCAAGCGTGGGTTGACATATTTGAGCAAGGTATCCTGTATAATTGTGATACCGTCATTGGCCCGTTCAACCAGATTGCGGTACTTCTCCTCGCTCTCCTTTAGCGCCTCCTCTGCCTGTTTGCGTTCGGCGATGTCACGGGCCACCCCCAGAATCCCAACAGCTTGGCTATCTCTGTCTCGAAGGAATACCACTTTAACTTCAATCCAGACTCTGGAACCATCCTTACAATTGAACTCAAGTTCCAGTATCCGCGACCTCTTAAGATCCCTCTGTTTCATGTCTTCTATAGCTACCTCTTCTGCAAAAATCTTCTCGGCTAAACCAAAAGAAACAGGTGTTAAGATCTCCTCCAACGTCAGGCTCATTGCTTCCTCAACACTATAACCTAAAAGCGATTCAACAGAAGGACTGAGATAGGTAAACCTAAGTTCCATATTCATAGTCCAAATAACGTCTGTAACATTTTGGGCTAGCAGACGATAACGCCTTTCACTTTCCCGCAGTGCCTCCTCTGCCCGTTTGCGTTCGGCGATGTCACGGATGAAAACAAGGACAGCCGGTCGGCCTTGATATTGAATAATTCCGGCATTGAGCTCCGCGTCAAGCACCTGACCGTCACGCGCAAGGAGTTTCGTTTCGTAGACTGAGGGCACCTGTTCTCCGGCCATACGGCGGCGGTAACGATTCAGCATATCCTCGCGGGACCCCAAAGCTGTAGCGTGGTGGAACTCCATTCCAATAAGCTCATCTAAAGCATACCCCCCCCAATTAGCGACGGCTCGATTCGCAAACACAATCCGACCGTCCTGAATGATCACGATCCCGTCGATTGCCTGTTCAACGAAGGAGCGGTACTTCTCTTCGGACTCGCTCAGTCGAGAAAATAAACTGCTGTTTACTACCGCATCGGCAACCTGGTTAGCCAAAAGACCGCACAATTCAAGATCGCGCTCTCTAAAACCCTCTTCGCTCAAACGGACGAGCGTCATCACACCCCAAAGTTTCCCGTGAGCTACGAGCGGTGCAACCAAAAGGCATCTGGGCGTTTCCTCGACGCCCGGTATACGTATCGCCCTATCATCGAGGTGAACGTTATTGGCAAGGATCGGTCGACGCTCAAGTGCGGCCCTACCAGTGATCCCCTCACCCAAGACGATGTGGTAAGCGAGCCTCTTTTCACGGTCCTGGAGGACAGTGGTTATTTTAGGAACGAGTTCTTCGGTCTGGGGATCGAATCTATAGATAGTGCAGCCGTCGGCACCTATGAGTTCGGTGGCCCGTTCCGCTATCAGTCGGGTCACCTCCTCCACATCCAAAGTGGCGGAAACCTCGGT
>DAOVCF010000003.1 GCA_030670165.1 Candidatus Stahliibacteriota bacterium
ATAAGCCAATTCTCCGGCAATGTCAAGGCCAAGAGAGAGGAGGGGCAAAGCCCCTCCTCCAAAGGTTCAGGTTCAATCGGGGAGGTAGCCCGTCCCCGTGCCGGTACAGGTGCCGCCTCCAGTAATGCCGTCAGGGTCACTGCCGGTTACAAGCCAGCTTGCTGTATAGGTGGGATCAGGTCTGGTGTTGTAGTTGAAGTGGTTACCGGTACTCCACCAGGTGCCCCAGACGGAGTCGAACACCACAGGGGGTAGCCCGGATCTCCTGAGAATCGCCGTACCTAACCAGACACCGCTGCCTTCCTTTGTGCCGCTGTCACCTGTCGGTTTGCTGCCGGTGAACACAGTATCCTCAAACTCGATTGTGTCTTCTATCTCACCGATAACATAGATGAAATTCAGTATAACATCCTGAGGAAGGTAGAATGTATCCGTGAACTCTGTGAACGAGGAGTCGGAAACGTAGCCACTGTCGACAGCGGTATAGTCGTGGCTGTTATAGGTGAGGGTTCCTGAATACCACCAGCCGTCCCAGGTTTCGTAATAGCCGTAAGCGCTTGTGGCGGCCATGAGCATCATCGCAACCGCGGCGATGAGAAGGAGAGTTTTAGGTTTATGCTTCATTTGAAGCTTCCTTGGTTTGTTTATTTATAGAGAGATTTTAATTTCCTCCCTATACAAACTTATTATAGGCAAATTTTACGACGCGTCAAGGTAATTCTGCCAATTAAAGATGATACTATGTTTTTGGCATTGTTTTGCATAAACTTTTGAGGGGGGGGCAACTTAGGAGTGTAATTCTAGAGGATATGTAGGGGATTTAGGGGGGTATAAAAGCTTAGCTTCTGGTTGAGTCTTGTCCTACAGTTTTATCTGGCGGTTTGTATTCGCCCTTGGCAAGCTTTTCTTTAACGAGCGCCAGTCCTTCCTTCTTAGTGGTGATCTTGCGCTCCCACTGTAGTTCCTCCAATTCCCCAAGTATCACCTTGAATACAGGGCCTGGTTTGAGTCCGAGAGCGATGAGATCATACCCGTTGACCAGAGGCACAAAAGCGGCGCGCTTTGCGTCCTGGATGGCAAGTTCCAGTATCTTGACGATAGTGTACTCCAGATGTCTGGTCCGGCCAGCAGTGGCGAAGCCATCTGCAAGATCGAGCAGCATGACCTCCGAGGCCACG
This sequence comes from Candidatus Stahliibacteriota bacterium, assembly GCA_030670165.1. Taxonomy (GTDB): domain Bacteria; phylum Hydrothermota; class Tepidihabitantia; order B3-TA06; family B3-TA06; genus B3-TA06. The sequence goes on from DAOVCF010000003.1 coordinate 1,179, forward strand.
TCCGCGCAAATCCTTGCAAATCTCCGCATCGCACGCTCGGTAAGTTCGGGTGCGGTGGCGATTAGATGAAGGTGCATGTGCCTTGCTACTGTTTGCTCCACCCTTTCCGCGTCCTGGTTTGAGAACCGAAGTTCCTTTGAGAGTGCGCGGCGTATCTTTTTGGCCCCCTTGGTGTCGTGTCCGTAGAAGTGCAGGATGCCGTCCTCCATTCTTATGCGCGTTTCCGGCTTTGAAACGTCGTGGAACAACGCGGCAAGCTTAAGAAGCGCCGCACGGTGAGGATCAAAGACAATCTCTTCTATCTTCTCGCGGATGTGGGGAGCCCAGCGATCAGGCTCCTGGTAGAGTATGTGTTCCAGACTCACAAGAACCATCAGCGAATGTGAACGTACCCCGTAGTCCGCCCAGAAGTTTGCAAATGGGAAGATCTGCTGCATCAGTCCGGCGACGATCATACGGTTGATCAGTGGATAGATATGTGGTAAACCCAGAATTAGCATTAGTTCGTAGGCGATGCGTTCGCGAGCCATGTTCCCAAGTGAAATGAACTCCGCTTCCCGCTCAAGCAACGGGTCTATGCTGAATCCAAACTGAGCGGCGAATCGGTAGGCACGAAGTATTCGCAGTGGATCGGACTGGATAGAATCCGGGCCTACCTTGCGGATAAACCTCCTTTCCAGATCCCTCTCTCCGCCAAAGGGGTCGATGATTGCGCTTGAGCGCTTTCCTTCCAGGATTTTATGCACATCCAAAGCCATGGCGTTGATGGTGAAATCACGGGCGGCAAGGTCTTCCTTGATTGAATCCTTGAAGCCCTTGAAGTCAAGCACAAGTTCCTTGCGGATCACCACCCTTGCCTCGTCCTCTGCCTCTGATAGCGGCACGAACGCGCCCTTCAGGTTTCTGGCAACCCTGGAGGCGAACCTGACACCCGAACCCTTCACCGCGAAGTCAAGGTCCAGGATCTTTCGCTCAAGGCTGAGATCGCGCACCGCACCCCCCACAAGGTAAAGTTCTTTGTCTCCAGTCAACCCTGCTATCTGTTTGAGGATATCATTGTAGGGCTTCAGCCCCGAAAGCTTCACAATATCTCCTTAAGTACCCTGCCGGTGTAGGATTTTGCGACCTTTGCTATCTTCTCAGGCGGACCCTGGGCTACAATCTGACCTCCTTCATCACCGCCTTGGGGTCCCAGGTCTATGATCCAATCCGCACACTTGATTACATCCGGATTGTGTTCAATCACTATCACCGTGTTGCGTTTTTCAACCAGCCGCTGCAGGACCGCAAGAAGCATCTTTACATCCTCAAAATGGAGCCCTGTTGTGGGTTCATCCAGGAGGTAGACCGTATGTCCTTTTGGGATCTTTGCCAGCTCCTTTGCCAGCTTGATGCGTTGCGCCTCGCCTCCTGAAAGCGATGGAGCCGATTGTCCCAGCTTAATGTAACCTAATCCTACGTCCTTGAGAAGCCTTAACTTGCGAGCCACAGGCGGAATATTCTTGAAGAACTCGAACGCCTCATCAACGGTCATATCCAGCACCTCTGCGATGTTTTTACCCTTGAAGTGCACCTCCAGTGTCTCGCGGTTGTAGCGCTTTCCACCGCAGACCTCGCAGCGAACGTAGACGTCGGGCAGAAAGTGCATTTCTATCCTCAAGGTTCCGTCGCCTGAGCAGCGTTCGCAGCGCCCGCCACGGACGTTGAAGCTGAACCGCCCTAGCTTGTAGCCCCGGATGCGGGCCTCCTTGGTCTTGGCAAAGAGCTCCCTTATTGGCCCGAACGCCTGGGTGTAGGTGGCCGGATTGGAACGCGGTGTGCGGCCTATGGGCGACTGGTCAATGTTTATGACCTTATCTATATACTTAAGGCCCTGGATTCCGTCGTGATCGCCCGGCTTGGAGCGGGATCGGTAGAAGCGGCGGGCAAGCGCCTTGTAGAGGATATCGGAGACCAGCGAGGACTTGCCCGAGCCGGATACGCCGGTGACGCAGATAAAAAGTCCTAAGGGGAATTCTACGTCTATATCCTTGAGGTTGTTGTGGCGTGCCCCTTTCACCACCAGTTTGTCAAGATTCGGGGAGCGTCTGTGGGATGGAATCTCTATCTTGCACTTTCCGGTAAGGTAGCGACCGGTAAGTGAACGCCTGGCTCGCTTGATCTCGGAAGGTGTTCCCTGTGCTACGATCCGCCCACCCGCGGCACCCGCACCAGGACCAAGGTCTATCACGTGATCTGCAGACTCGATCGTATCCCGGTCATGTTCGACAACCACCACCGTGTTGCCCAAATCACGCAGCTTACGAAGCGTTGACAGGAGTCTTCTGTTGTCCCTGGGATGCAGACCGATGGTCGGCTCATCGAGTATGTAGATGACGCCCACAAGCCTTGAGCCGATCTGGGTGGCAAGCCGCACCCGCTGCTCCTCGCCGCCTGCAAGGGTGTCCGCGGTTCTATCCAGAGTCAAGTAATCTACGCCTACCTCCAGGAGAAACCCCAGTCTGTTCGAGATCTCCTTGATTACCTCCTTGACGATGGTGCGTTCGTATCTGGTGAGCTTGAGGTCTGTAAAGAACTCGGCCGCCGTGCGTATCGAGAACCGGCTTATGTCGCGGATGTTAACCTCGCCGAGTCTTACTGAGAGCGCCTCTGGTTTGAGACGGTCACCGTTACAGGCCGGACAGGGCAGGATGGACATAAAACCCTCGATATACCGTCTGCGATAGTCCGATTCGGTCTCCCTGTGCAGCCGCATCAGGTTGTTGGCTACCCCCTCGAAACGCTCGTAGCCCTCGTAGCGATGGCCTGAGCGGCCAACGTATTTCACATCTACCGAATCAGGTGAGCCGTAAAGGACGACATTACGAGCTTCCTCTGAGAGTTCGGCCCAGGGTGCGGCAAGATCAAAGCCGTATCGCTTGGCAACCGCTTTTAGGATTGCAAGAAGCCAGCCCTGCGGTTCGCCCCAGGGTGCGAGTGTGCCTTCGAGTATGGAGAGTCGGGGATTGACAATTAAGCGGTCCGGGTCTATCTCCATCTTGGTGCCCAGGCCGTGGCATACAGGGCAGGCCCCGTAAGGGGAGTTGAAGGAAAACAACCTGGGTGTGATCTCCTGGTATGCAAACCCGCACCGGGTGCAGGCAAGCGACTGGCTGAAGGTGCGTTCCTCCTTGTTGTCCACTAGAACACTGCAAAGCCCCTCGCCCTCGGACAGGGCAAGCTCCACCGAGTCGGCAAGCCGTTTGCGGATGTTGGGCTTCAGTACTATCCTGTCTATCACCACCTCTACGGTGTGCTGTTTGTACTTCTCAAGCGTGGGCGGACTATCCAGTTCAATTATTTCTCCATCCACCCTTGCCCGCACGAATCCTTTGCGCGCGAGCTTGCCCCAAAGGTCCCGATACTCCCCCTTTCTCCCTCGAATCTTGGGAGCAAGGATTACAAGCTTTGTTCCCTCCGGGTACTCCAGGATGGCGTCTATGATCTGGTCGGTGCTCATCTTGGATATGGGTATCGAGCAGTTGGGACAGTAGGGCTTGCCTATTCGTGCAAAGAGAACTCGCAGGTAGTCGTAGATCTCGGTCACGGTTGCGACTGTAGAGCGGGGATTCCGTGCCGAGGTGCGTTGCTCTATGGCTATGGCAGGGGAGAGGCCCTCGATGAAGTCAACGTCCGGCTTCTCCATGGCACCCATGAACTGGCGCGCGTATGCCGATAAAGACTCCATGTAGCGACGCTGACCCTCGGCATAAAGGGTGTCGAAGGCAAGAGATGACTTGCCCGAACCCGAAAGCCCGGTTATCACTACGAGCTTGTTGCGCGGAATCCTCACGTCTATGTTCTTTAAGTTATGCTCCCGCGCACCTTTGATGAATATATCCTGTTCCATAGCGTAACCGTAATTTTAACGCTAAAATCATCCTCAGTCAAGACTGATAATTCCCCTCGGCCCCCCTCGGCAGAAGAAGGTAAGGTTTTCTATAAAACGAGAAAAGATATGGAGTGCCACTTTTGATTACTAAAGGAGTATAGGGGAAACCTTTAGTTTCCCAATAGTATAACCTTCTGGGTGATGTTTGATCTACTCAGTTTATATCCCTCTCCGAGTGTGGCGGAAAGCTGCACAAAGTAAACGCCGCAAGGCAGTGAGAGCTGGTGGGTTATGTGATGCCAGCCGGCTTGTCTCTTGCCATCCTCAATAACACCGACCCTCTTTCCGGCTGCGTCATACAGCTCCACCCTGGCAAGGCCGGAAGTAGGCAGGAAGAACGAAAGATCAAGCTCGCCTTCAATGGGCGATCGAACCTCAAGCAAGAGTCCAGAAGCAGGTTTCGTTTCCTTATCTTCTCCTATGTAATCGGAGTTCCCATCGGCATCGGTCTTGATAAGGTAGACATCAAACCCGCCAGCGCCGAAGGAGAATGTCCATCCGGCGATGATATAGCCTTTATCCGAGGTCTGTTGCACAGAACTTCCCCCCTCATCCTCGCTGCCGCCGTAGGTTCTGGTCCAGATGGTGTCACCCGAGGCATCGGTCTTGATAAGGTAGACATCATACGAGGCAGCGCCGAAGGATAATGTCCCTCCGGTGATGATATAGCCTGTATCCGAGGTCTCTTGAACAGAATTGCCCCAATCATCCTCGCTGCCGCCGTAGGTACTGGTCCAGATGGTGTCACCCGAGGCATCGGTCTTGATAAGGTAGACATCATATGAGGCAGCGCCAAAGGAGAATGTCCCTCCGGCGATGATATAGCCTTCATCCGAGGTCTGTTGCACAGAACTTCCCCCCTCATCCTCGCTGCCGCCGTAGGTTCTGGTCCAGATGGTGTCACCCGAAGCATCGGTCTTGATAAGGTAGACATCACCGAGAGTGTCACCGAAAGAGCATGTCTGTCCGGCGATGATATAGCCTCCATCCGAGGTCTGTTGCACAGAATTGCCCCCATCATAGCTGCTGCCGCCGTAGGTCCTGCTCCAGATAGAATTACCCGAGGCATCGGTCTTGATAAGGTAAACAGCAGATGGACCAGCGCCAAAGGAAAATGTCCATCCGGCGATGATATAGCCTCCATCCAGGGTCTCTTGAACAGAATAGCCCACATCATTGTTGCTGCCGCCGTAGATTCTCTCCCATGCCTGAGCGGGAACGAAAAAGACGAGAAGCAGGATTAATATAACTCCTAACTTTTTCATATCGTCCTCCTTTATTATGTAATTATGGAGATAAAACCAGACTTTGTCAAGCCCTAGGAGTCTGTGCATACGTTTCCCTGAGCGCTTGACTTGGTGGACTATCTCTTCTATAATCCTTGATGCCTGCACCGCGGTTTATCCGTTGGATAGTCAAGGACTGGTGGCTTAAGCTGATAGCGCTTGTTGCCGCCGTTGTTTTGTGGCTTTTTGCCAGACTTGAGCAGGAGTATACGCGTGAGTTGAAGCTCGGTCTTGATATGTCACTTCTTCCAACCGAATACGTGGTGGTCGAGCAAAACGTGGATTCGGTGAGCGTGGAGATACGGGGCAAGGGGAGATATCTTGTTCAACTGGGTAAATTCGAACCCAGGATTGTTTTGCCTCTCGTATCCATGAGGGAGGGTAGAGAGCGATTGAGGATCGGCCCTGAGAACGTGAATCTGCCTGAACAGATCGAGGTGCGTTCACTTGACCCATACCAGATTGAACTCGTGATAGAGCGCCGGGCCAAACGCAAGGTAGCGGTTATCGTTCGTTCGGATGGCATCCCGGCAGAGGGATTCGCGATCTCGGATATAGATTACGATAAAACGGTTGATCTATACGGAACTAAGGAGGTGGTTTCGACTTTTAGCCATCTTTTTTCAGAGCCTTTGAACGTGGATGGCGTTTCTGAGAGTTTTTCCACAAAGCTGGCAATTCAGGTCCCGGACACGGCAGGGTTGGCGACCGAACCCTCATCCATCCTGGTAAAGGTAAGGGTCGAGCCTGAGACGACCGTGGTGCTTTCGAATGTGCCTGTAAGCCTTAAGGGAGTGCCTCTTCAAGGACAGGCTTACCTCTTGAACAAGGAAGCAAAGTTGACCCTAAGGGGGCCTGTGAGTCTCCTGCGGGGTTACAGCAAGGATGAGGTCGAGGTAACTATCTCGGTTTCTTCCTTGATGCGTGGCGACTACCGATTGCCTGCAGACGTTTCACTGACTCCGGGGGTTAGAGTCGAGAGTGAGCCCGCGGTATTCCGTTTGCTTGTCAGATGATAACCCTGGGGATAGACACGAGCTGCGACGATACCAGCGTTGCAGTAGTGGGGGAGGGGCAGATTTTTGCGAATCTCGTTTCTTCGCATCTTATACACTCCGAATACGGAGGGGTGGTTCCGGAGTTCGCTTCCCGTGCGCATACATGCTTGCTTTATCCTATGACGGAGCTTGCCATCAAGACCGCTGGCATTTCCTTTGATGAGGTGGATCTGGTTGCTGCGACCGCAGGACCAGGGCTTATGGGTTCTCTTCTGTGCGGACTTTCCTTTGCCAAGGGACTGGCTTGTGCCTCAGGTAAGCCGTTCATCGCCGTAAACCATCTCGAAGGCCATATCTACAGTATCCTTCTCTCTCATCCCCACCTCGTCCCTCCCGTCCTTGTTTTGCTGGTATCAGGCGGGCACACTGAACTCGTCCTTGTACGAGCCGAGTTTGAGTACCTTGAGATCGGTGCGACCCTTGACGATGCCTGTGGAGAGGCACTTGACAAGGTCGGTAAGCTTATGGGGTTGGGGTATCCTGCCGGGGCTGCCGTAGAACGATTGGCCAAAGAAGCATCCAACCCTGTTCCGCTTCCGCGTCCGAATCCTAAGGCACTTGACTTTAGCTATTCAGGTCTGAAGACCGCGGCTCGCAACTATTTAAAGGCTCACTCCGACACCTCGTCAGCCGACATGGCCAGAGGTCTCGAGGAGGCGGCCTTTGACCATCTTACGGATCGCGTTGTGCGTGCGGTAAAGAAGTCTGGTGTTTATCAGGTGGGTTTGTGCGGAGGGGTAGCCGTTAATAAGAGATTGCGGTCCAAGCTTTCGGCTGCCGGGGATGAGGCAGGGTTTAAGCTTTACTTCCCCTTGCCAGAGCTGTGCACCGACAACGCCGCGATGATTGCTGTAGCAGGCAGGGCGCGCTACGAGACGTTCGGGGAGAGCCTTTTTGACGCTTCTGCCTTTGACCGTGTTGCTTTTGCTCAAAGATCCAGGTCATGAAAATCTCGAACGAGTTACTGCGTTACCTTTCCCTTAAAGGGATTACCGATCCTCATGAGCAGCGTCGGTTTCTCTTTCCGCAGCTTACGGATCACTACGATTCGTTTCGCATGAACGAGATGGATAAGGTGGTAGAGGAGCTCCGAAGGGCGGTGAAGGAGCATCATAAGATACTTGTTTGGGGCCATGCCGATCTTGACGGGATTGCATCCGCTGCAATGCTCAAATTCGCGCTCGAAGATTTGGGGACCGAAGAGGTTGGGGTACGCATTCCTTCACGGGAAGTGGAGTGGTTCGGGCTGATTCCAGATGAGCTGCGTGAGTTCAAGGCGTCGGGGGTGGATCTGGTAGTTACTGTAGATGTAGGGATTACTAACGTTGCCGAAGCGGCACTCGCTCGCGAGCTGGGCCTTGGCCTGATCATCACCGATCATCACGAGTTGATGGGTAAAGCGCCGGATGCGGTAGTCATAAACCCGAAGCTTCGAGAGAGCGGGTATCCGTGGCGTCAGCTTGCAGGTGCAGGCGTGGTGCTGAAGCTCGTGTGTGCGTTATATCAACGTATGGTAGGTATGTCTGTTGAGGAACTCGCGCGTCTGCGGCCTCATTACTGGACATTTGCCGCTTTGGGGACCATCTCCGATCGCTGCCCGCTTCTTGACGAAAACCGCCTGATCGTTCGAGCAGGTCTGGATCACCTTCGTTCCGGGGCGTGGCCTTCACTTGAGATTTGGCTTAAAGAGATGGGGTTTGAGGCGGAGAGATTGACCGTGTTCGATCTCTACAGCAGGGCTATATCGGTTTTCTACGCCGCCGAGCCTGAGGAGGCGGTGAGGATTTTGCTCTCCAAAGATCGCCGGTGGCTTGGCGTTCGGTACGCCGAGCTTAAGGAGAGTGCAATTGAATGGCAGCGCGGCAAGCAATGGATGATCGAGGAGGCGGAGCGCTCGGCACGTCATATAGGCGGGATGGTTATATCGGTTTCCGAGGATATCGGTCAGGCCTACCTGGGTACTACAACCCACGCTTTGCGTGAACGCTATAATCGACCGGCGATTGTTCTCGTTCCAAAAGGAAAACTGTGGCACGCGGAGTGCCGAGGCATCGAGGAGGTTGATCTACTTGAGTATCTCTCGCAGTTCGAAAGCATCTTCGTGACCTTTGGCGGTCACCGTAAGGCCTGCGGCTTCACCCTTGAACCTATGGGGTTGGAGGAGTTTTTGAGTGCCGTCGAAGCGAATCCCATAAAGCTACAACCATCACAGGATAAAGAGGAGGCCGTGTTTGAGCCGGATATTGAGACAGACCTTAAGGATTGGAGCCTTCTTGCTCCGTTCGGTGAAGGGAATTATCCCCCCAGGCTGTTGGCTCAGGGTGTGCGTATCGAAGAAGCCGGTGAAGGATACCGCGCCAATGGGATCCCCGTTTATCTCCCGTTTGCCCTGCGTCCTCTTCCCCAGCCTGAAGGGAAATTCGATATGGAATATACCGTTAAGGCCGATGGAACGATTAGGGTGTTAAGTCTTGAGCCGGCGGGCTAACTCCCCCTTTATCTTAATCTCCATCGTGATTTATTCAACCCCGCATATTATCACAAGAACGGCCCGTATCACACCGCAATGCTCTTTACCCTTGTCTGCGTTACTTTGAGAACTAAGTCCTTTCCAGATACTCACCGGTTTCGGTGTTGACCTTTATCTTGTCGCCTGGCTCGATAAACGACGGCACGTTTACCTTAAGACCCGTTGTGGTTGTAGCCGGTTTTAGTTGTGCCTGGGCTGTGGCATGTTTCAGAGCGGGCTCGGTTTCCGCAACCTCCAGCACAACCGCTTTGGGAGGCCTCACGCTTATAGCTTTGCCTTCAAAGAAGGCAACCGAGATTACAAAACCTTCAGTAAGGTAGTAGCGGTTATCGCCGATCAACCTCATCTCGATGGCAACCTGCTCGTAGTTCTCGGTGTTCATGAAGTGAAACAGTTCGCCGTCTTCGTAAAGATACTGCATCTCGCGCTCTTCAAGGGTAGCGAGTTCAACCCTGTCGCTTGAGGCGAATCTTTTTTCAGTTGAAAGACCTGTAAGCACGTTGCGCAGTTTAAGTTGAATCTTGCCCGGTTTACGTCCCTGAGTCACGTGGCGGCTCTCGATCACCACGTATGGTTCACCATCCACAACGACGCAGTTGCCGGTTTTTACCTGAGTTGCCGGGATCAAAGAACCTCCTTGGGCTCTACGTTTTGTTCTTTAAGCTTTGCAAAGAAAAGGTCACGGATACGCTGCAACGCATCGGTGGTTTTGGCCTCAAAGCGCAATACAAGCACCGGCTGGGTATTGGAGGCTCGAACAAGTCCCCAGCCGTCGGGGAACACTACTCGCGCCCCGTCTATGGTGATGGTCTCATAGTCCTTGGTAAACTCCTCCTGCAGAGCCTTGACGACCTCGAACTTGCGTTCGTCAGGGCAGGGAACGTGGATCTGGGGGGTGTTGATGTAGGAGGGGACCTCGGCTGCAAGCTCCGATAGGGGTCTCTTTTGATTCTCAAGAAGCCCAAAAAGTCTCAAGGCCGCATACAGGGCATCGTCGTAACCAAAATACTCGTCGGCAAAGAAGATGTGTCCGGACATCTCACCTGCGAAGGGAGCTTGTTCTTCGCGGAGCTTTGCCTTGAGGAGCGAGTGGCCCGTTTTGTACATTATAGGATTGCCGCCTCGCTCCCGGATATACTCCACTATGCCCTGGGAACACTTCACGTCGAATATAATTTTGGCTCCTGGATGTTGCTCCAGCACCTCCGAGGCCAGGATAGCCAGAAGCTTATCACCGAAGATCAGCCGCCCCTTCTCGTCCATCGCACCGATCCGGTCGCCGTCACCGTCGAAACCCAGACCCAGATCGGCTCCGTGCTCCTGCACTAGCCTGCCAAGCTCTTCCATATACTTTGGAACAGTGGGATCGGCAAGATGAACAGGGAAGCGTCCGTCAGGCTCAAGATTTATGTAGGAGACGTCAAGAGCAGGGAAGCCGGCAAAAAGCCGCTCAAGCAGCATCCCGGTAGTTCCGTTACCAGAATCTATGATTACCTTTCTCGGTTCCGTAAACTCAAACGAGCGGTGCATGTAATTAAGATACGCATGGGTAGGATCGAGTTGCTCTATTCTTCCCGTTCCTTTGCTGAATCTTTCTTCCTCTATTCGTTTTTTAAGTTCCTGGATGGCATCACCGTACAGGCTTTGTTTCGCTTCGCAGATCTTGAACCCGTTCTGATCAGCGGGGTTGTGGCTTCCGGTAATCATCACCCCGGTATCCAGATCGAAATGGTGCAGGGTGAAGTAAAGCAAAGGGGTGGGTATAACGCCCAGATCCACCACGTTAACGCCTGCAGCTTTGATTCCTTCTGAGAGATTATCAAACAACCTTGGCGAGCTTAACCGGATGTCACGTCCGACCGCGACCCACACAACCCCGCGCTCGGCTGCTCGTGATGCAAGTGCCCGACCAATTGAGGCTACCGCCTCGTGGGTGAAATCCCGATCGGCTACACCGCGGATGTCATAGGCACGGAAGATTAAAGGATTTACATCCCCCATCTACATCTCCTTGTTACATTGCGGGTTACGCTTATGTTGATCTATCCCGGCTATTTCCTTATTGAGCAATTATACCCAGCCACTCCCTTAGAAGGAACTGAACGCGACCTATCAGGAGCGAAACACGCGACATGACCGTAAGCCCGAAGGTGGCGCCGAATCCCAGCATGATGAATACGATGCCTACCTTGGAAACAGGGCTCAACACACTTTTTTCTTTGCGTGAGAAGAAGAAGTAGGCGAGGGTGGTGAGTATTCCTATAAGCAGTATAATCGCCCAGATGCCTGGCCAGGGGTTTCCGGGTTGGAACATCTTAGGCAAAACCAGGGATGCCTTGGTCTGCTCGAATATGGTGGCCTGGAAGATGAGCGGGATTGCGATACCCGATCCTATACCCAGAGCGATTGAGATGGGGATTCGCACCAGCCAGGAGACTTTGGGTATGAGTCGTGTGAAGTAAAGGAGTCCTATAGCGATGGGTATTATGAGGATGAGACGCCCTTGCACGAACAAGGGGCGCAGCGCGATCTGCCATAAGCCCAGCCACCAGGTCAGGGCCAGGCCGTAACCTAATGCAAGGCCCACGAAGAGGTGTTCGGCTACCCTGTAGATCGGATTGTCACGGTAGAGTATGCTGAAGATGGCAAGCGTAAGTAAGGCGGCGATCCAAACCCATACGCTCTTTGAGACCGGAAGGAAGACGATGGCTAGAACGATCAATACCACTGCGACTGCCAGGAAAATTACTGTAGGGATCCACTTCTTCATTTTTTCCTCCCGGTTGTAAAGTAGCTTATGTTGCCGAGGATCACAAACAGGATGATTATGAGAAGGGAGGCCGAGAGAGCGGGTAGTGCCTGTGTGCCTCGCAGGAAGATGCTGCGCTGTACTTCTTTCTTAAGCTCCGTTGGTTGCTCCTCTTCCAGAATCTCGGTTAATTCGGTTCTCAGGATTTCCTCAGCCATAGTCTGGGTGGTTTCAGTACCGGGAAAGTTGATGCTTATCTTGTCTTTCAAGGCTTCCTTGAGTTCTTGTCTTAATCGGGCTTTTGCTGGCAACTCGGCGGTTAGAATCTCCGGGGGCGGTGGTTGGAAAAGCCCGGTCAAGATATCCCTTAGTTCAGTATTGATAAGGGCATCCACTTTGGCTTTGATAACCTCTGGTTTCTTCTGCTCTGGCTCGATTTCTAGTCTATCTCCAAGGATTACCCCTAGAAGTTGCTTTAATTCGATCTTTAGAATGGTGTCCAGCATGACATTAGACACATCGTAGAGGTTGGCGATCGCCAGCATCTTATCTCTGTTCAGTGAAAGCTCCTGGCCTTCCAAGGTTACGGTGGTGTTTTTGTGTTTTTGTTTTATCACCAGGTTGCGGTAGTAGACGGTGGTGTCAGAAAACTCAATTAAGGAAAGTGGCTTTTCAAATCTGCTTTTCGATTCTAGGGCTTTTTCTATGCCGGGCAAGTCAAGATCGAACCGCCGGGCCAGACTTACTATGTCGTTTGAATCAGCGTCATAGCTCTGCTTTTCTATGGTTACATTGTAGGAGTCCTTTCCAAGGTATTTGACCACCACGTTGGGGTAGTAACGATCCTTTGCCAGGCGTTCGTATTCGGCGCCCGCCTTCATCCCGGCAAGCATCCCTACGAACTGTTTGGAACCAAGGAAGGGATAGATATCCGCTACTGATACCGCGGTTACGCCTGTAGCCACCGGAACATCGTAGGGTGTATGGGCGTAGTAGACCCAGTAGCCGTAAAGGCTTGATCCGGTGAAGTCCATTGCAAGGCCTAGGTTGTCGTAGTTCCTTATTCCCTCCATGACGGGCAGTTCAGACAAAGGGGTGTCGAAGTAATCGGTTGGGAAGACCTGGTCGATAAAGTTGCCCATACCGAGAACTACTGCAACCGGGCTGGGTTTCCAGCCGAGAAGAACGTAATCTATGCCGTATTCCTTGTTGTGTTCTTCAGCCAGTCTTGTTAGAACCTCAAGGCCGATATCGGTTCCCTGGATAGGAAGGGCCATAACCAGTAGCGGGATATTCCGAGCGAAGGCGTGACGGATAATCGCTTCGAGTTGAGGTTTAAGCTCGGGTTCGGTCTGGGGATCGAAATCAACTGACAGCAAAATGGCCTTTCGTTGACCGTTGGGGTCTATGCTCTCGATGTGATCGAATACGCTTTTTGTCCGTGGCATGGCGCGAACCTTGGACGGGAGTTTCACCGTGAGTATAAGGGGTACGATCACTGTAACAGCCAGAACCATGTAGATGATGCGGCGATCTATCTTACCTAGTTTTTCCCAGAAGTTCATTTCGTACCTCCGATGTAGCCGCGTTCAATGCCGAGTATGATCTTCAGTGAGGTTGCGATTCCGCCGAGGCTTGCCCCAAGGAGTATTCCGCGCTTGGCAGCCATGTTGGGTACTGAAAGCAGCCATTCGCCGAGGTCTCCGAGAGGTAGCACGTTATAGAAGATGATGGAGAGCATGATGATGAAGGCCGCGATTAGAAGAAGAATGGAAACCAGCGACTTTGCACGGAACGAACGGTAGGCCGCAGATGCGATGTAGAAGGCAAGCACCGAGAACATCGTGGCTCCTAGAGGAACCATCATGTAGTTGTAGAAGTTGGCGAAAAGGTAGGTGAAGACCGGGATCTGCTGTCCATGAACGGTTACTGGAAGCCAACTCATGTTTGGAGCGCGTCCGATGATACCGATTACGGCCATGATAACTAGTGCACCAAGGGCTATTGGGCTGTAGGCCCATCCTTCCTTCTTGTGCCTGATCTTGGTCGCGTGGTGGGTGACGAAGCTTGCAAGACCGATGATGAAGGCGAAGGAACCTATAACCCTGAGCCATTCCAGGGCGGTGTTCTTGAAATACTGGGAGAACTGGTGAGGTATGAAGAACTGGATCATCAATACGATACCAAGCACCAGGGTTATAGTTAAGGGTATTCTGCGTTTCATGCCGCCCCCTTAGACCGAGGTGACGATTTTGGTTGCGAATTCAAGACCGAATAGAGCAAGAATAGTCAGTACAACAAGGAGTATGCCGATGGTGGCTTTACCCCAGTCCTGGGCCTTGATGGTTCCCACAAGATTGGGTTCCCGTGAAAGATATGCCGAGGCCGCGTAGAGCTCCTCCCCGATGATGGTGTAGTCGCAGGCGGTGATAAAGAAGGGCAGCTGTGCCGAGGCGTCGGTGCCCGCGATCTGGATCGCACCCGAGATGTTACCGGTCTCGGCAAGAAGCAATGATTCCGCGTAGAACATTCCCAGGAAGAAGTTGGTGGCTGGTTTTTCACGAAGCATTATCCCGTTGACTGCGGCAACGTAGGCAAACTGACTGGTGGTTACGAAGAATACACTGTCCGGGTTGAATGCGTCAGGACGACCTGCATCAGAGTAAGCTTCTTTAACGATTTCCCGGGCAACGGTGTACACGATAGGATCTTTATTTGGAACAATGATGGGGGTGTCGTACTGGGCCGCCTTCTTGGCTATCCCTTGCAGGATGTTAAGCGCCGCGATTGTTGCGATATCACCGATGCCCGAGAGTCCGGGCACGAACAGAATGGGGCGCCCCATCTCTGTGGCGCGGCCTACCGCCTCGTCAATAGCTTCCAACCCGGCGATCTTTCTGAGAAACAGATTCTTGCCTCGCTTCGCCTGAGAGATGAAGAACGTAACCAGAGAGAAGAAGAAGATCATCGCAACCAGAACGTTGATCCTGCCTATATGGAACCACTGTCCAGCGGCCTGGGTTGCAGCCGAGGGCTCTGATACAATCGTTTCTTCCCCGCGAACCGCAGCCACCTTGTAGGTATAGTCCGTGAAGTTTGCGATCCCTCCGTCATCCACGATACTATCCGTACCTGGTGCGATAACCGCCACTGCTTGGAACTCTCCTCCTTCTTTAGAACGCAGGATGATGTAATCATCCAGGAGCTTGTCGTCCGGTGAAAGCTTCCAGCGTACTACCAGCTGATGACCTTCGTCGTTGGGAAAGTCTGAGACTTGGACTTCTGTCGCCGGTCTGATTGGCGGCAGCAGCTCTGCCAGCGAGTCCACTGGCGGTTCCGCCTGGGAGAGGAGAAGCGGAATTAGCATAAGTAAGGTCAAATGCCCCTCCTATTTAAAGGCTTCTTTACATTTGCACGGCTTTGACCCGCACCGCGGGCAGCCCTTTCCGTATTTTGCTCTGGCTTTTTCCTCAAGGTCTATTCCAGCAAGATTGGCCAAAGTGCACAGCCACGCGAGAACATCGGCAAACTCCTCCCCTTGAGCCTTTTTGTCTGCGTACCTTATTGCCCGTGCCAATTCACCGACTTCCTCACTGAACCACACAAACGTTCGTGCCAGCCCACGGCCAGAATCCTTGTGGAAGAACTCTTCCTTAATCAAATCTTGAAACTCACGTACTCCAAGCTTATCTTCCATTGGCGCTTATGATACGGTTCAGCGGCGCGTTGTCAATACCTACGATCCTTCATGGCTGTTAGACGAATTTTAGCTGAACCGGGTTTGCACCTGTAATGTCAGTTTAACTTGAGAGAAAGTGTATCTCGATGGCTCACAACACCCTGGGCAGCGCAGCTGTCCGATGGGTAAAATCAATACAGGCAGAGCGTTCTATTCGACCAGTACGACCTTTCCTGCGGTCGCACTGCCCGAAGAGGAACGGATAAAGTAGACGCCAAGCTCGTAACACCCGTAACACCCGTAACACTTCCCCCAGGTGATCATTCCAGATGACTCGGTAGCGTGCAGCTCGTCCACCTTGCGGCCAGTTGCGTCAAAGATGGAAGCATGAAAGCCTTGTGGGTGATCCGCGTAGCGCAGTACAATCTGTGGGCCGATGGAAGTTACCAGCTTCCAGTTTGGTGCTTCAACAACCCGATCCTCAACAACAGCATCCACGTAACCCAGGGAATCGGTCTTGATGAGCCAAAGATCCCTTTCCTCTGCACCAGAAGGGTGAGTAGACCCCACGATGATATAACCCCCGTCGCTT
The DNA here is from genome assembly GCA_030670165.1 of Candidatus Stahliibacteriota bacterium. Classification (GTDB taxonomy): domain Bacteria; phylum Hydrothermota; class Tepidihabitantia; order B3-TA06; family B3-TA06; genus B3-TA06. Next base: position 17,004 of record DAOVCF010000003.1, read on the forward strand.
GTTGCTTGAACACAGCTTCCATAGGCATGGCCTTCTCCTTTATAGGTTCTTTCCCAGCGAGGAACACCACCCAGATTCGTCTTAATCAAAACCGCCTCATCCTCAGGGTTTGACGCCACTATCACGCAGCCATCAGAAGCCAGGGCCATCGAATTGTACCAACCGTCATAATCTACCCAAATCTGGGGCGTAGGGTATATGTAGCCATCTTCATCCGCTAAGAATAGACCTAAAGCAAAACGCATAGGCATTATTTCCCAGACCCCACTAATCATGTAATCTCCATCTTCTTTTTCACGTACCACAAACCCTTCCGATGCCCCTCCTTCAATGTCATCAAAGGCAGCCGTCCAAAGGGTATCTCCCTGATCGTCAACCTTTAAAAGCCAAAGATCATGTCCATATTCTTCTAAGCTGGAGGTATAGCCTGTAACTATATACCCACCATCAGAAGCCTCTTGAACGCAGTGGCCTTCATCATACCATTCTCCTCCATAGCTCCTCTCCCAAAGAATCTCTCCAAGCGAATCCAGTTTTACTAGCCAAAGATCGCTGTGTTTTCTGCCAGTAATGATGTAACCGTTATCTGTGGTTTGTTCTATCCAGTTACCTCCTTGCCCCCAGGAGCCTGTTCCCTCATATGTTTGAGTCCACAAGGTGTCTCCAAGGAAATCAGTCTTTAGAAGCCAGGTTATGGGTAGTCCTGAATCGACCGGGAAAGTCCCTCCAAGGATGATGTAGGCGCCGTCAAAGGTTTGACGCACCCGGAACCCCCAATCCCGGTTCTTGCTTCCGTATATCTTTGTCCAGACCGTATCCCCCAAAGGATCGGTTTTTAAAAGCCAGAGATCGCTCTCTCCCGCACCGAATGAGCGAGTATATCCTGTGATAACGTAACCTCCGTCATCTGTTTGCTCAACACATCGACCTGCATCGAAACCTACACCGCCGTAGGTGCGTGTCCAGCCGGCGTAGATTGTCTTAGGTATGACGGCAAACGTTGTAGCCGACAGTAGAATGAATAAGGGCTTCCTACACATTGCATCCTCCTGGTTTTTGCCGGTTGCCCGGCGTTTACCTGAGCCAAAGACCATCTTGTAAAAACCGCTCTATGTCATTTTATCTATAATAGGTTGATTTTAGGGTTTGTCAAGCAGGAAAAACCCGAAATTATCAGAAAAGCACAACAGATTCGTGGGGTGAAAAGAATGTTGACAACTTATCTTGACGGAGTAGAATTCCGATAGACTATTCCGGAGTAGCTCAGTTGGTCAGAGCAGCGGTTTTGTAAACCGCAGGTCGGGGGTTCGACTCCCTTCTCCGGCTTTTTTCTCGGTTGACAATCCTGTCACCTGGTGTAAAATTTAGGTCCGAATAATCTTAAATGATCGGGTAGGTACCCAAGTGGCCAAAGGGGGCAGACTGTAAATCTGCTGGCGAATGCCTTCGGGGGTTCGAATCCTCCCCTGCCCATTATTCTTCCTTTCAAAAGATGTGGCAAATAAGCTGGACAGAAGATGGACAAAAGGTGGACAAATCAAGGACAATTTCCCCGGGGTTCCCATAAAGCTACGAAGTAGATTTATGGGGTAAAAAAAGTGGGACAAGGCGCGACTGCGTCGCAATTACAGATTACAGATTGAAGATTCAAGATTGAAAGATTTAAAGATAGCTCCGCAAGCGTCATCCTTCGGTAGCGAAGTCGGTCTTCTTTGGCAAATACTGCCTGACCAGACCATTGGTGTGCTCGTTGGTTCCTCTCTGCCATGAAGAGTAAGGTTCGTAGAAGAAGCACCGGATGTCTGTTTCTTTAGAGATGACTTCATGCTCAGCATTCTCTGGGCCATTGTCAAGAGTTAGAGTGCGGCGAGCGTCTTTTGGAAAGCGGATCAAACAGTTGATCATCGCCTGGGAGGTTAAAGAAGCAGTTCTGGCATCCAACCTCTCGACCTGAACCAACCTGCTTGAGCGTTCTACCATGGTTAATATAGCCGCCCTGCTCCGGCGTGAGATCAAGGTGTCTGCCTCCCAGTCCCCAAACCTAGCTCTGGTCTCAACTTCAGACGGCCGGTGCTCTATCCCTATCCTGCCCGCTATCTGTTCCGGCGAGGAGTCTTCCTTGAGCTTGGACACCACGTAATCCCTGATCTTATCGTTCTTTAATCGCATCCTGCGGCTCGCCTTTGACCTGCGCTTATCCGCTCGCACCTGAGCACGGTGGTCTATGTAGGAGTGGTGGACAGGCGATCTGTTGCGCCGCAACTCACGCGAGATGGTAGAGGGACTCCTGCCTAAAACACGGTCCATCTCTCGAATAGATCGCCCGTCTCTACGCATCGTATCTATACCCTATGAGCGCATAAAGCGCTCAAGGGGCACGCTGTCACCTCACGCTCCTTGAGTCCAAGATGTTGGTATCTTGAGTGCATACATCCTCAGGATAACGAAATCCCTCTCGCTTTCCAAGGTGTTGCACTTCATTATTGAACCCACGACTTGCATAGTGAGTACAACCCAGTAGACTTTGCTGATGATCTGGTTGTGGGTGCAATTCTTGGTATGTGTGGGGGTGATCGTTGCCGCCGGCACCTATCTCGTTAAGTTCGGCGACGTGATCGCGGAACGCACCAAGCTGGGAAGACTCTGGGCGGGGGCGATTCTCGTGGCCACCGCCACCTCGTTACCTGAACTCTTCACCGGCGTCAGCTCCGTTCTCATATTTGACGTTCCGGATATCGCGGTAGGCACCCTGCTCGGCTCCTGCGTCTTTAATCTGCTTCTTCTGGTCATCCTTGACTTTGCCTCCAAGAAAACATCGTTCTTTGACGGGGTTCATCCGGCATACATCGTAGAAACATCTTTCTCATTGGTTATGGTAGCAATCGTTGCTCTGGGGTTGTTCTTGTGCAATGCTTTGGAGTGCTTCCCTTGGGTTTGGCCTGGGAGCTTTCTTATTCCGATTATATACGTCTTTGCTGTACGCATCACTATGAGGGAAGGCAGGTATCCTCCCTATACCCAGGAGATGGTTGTCAGAGAAGAACCCAAGCCGAAGAACCGCTCCAAACGGAGACCTGTCAGTTTAGGCAAAGCCATACTTGGCTATGCGATCTCGGCTGTTCTGGTTATCGCTGTTTCCCTGTGGCTGCCCGGGGTGGCCGCGCGGATCGCCGCCCGAACCGGCATCGGTACCAGCGTCATCGGCGGCATCCTGGTGGCGCTCACCACCTCCTTGCCCGAAATCGTCACCACCCTGGCCGCGTTACGCATCGGCGCGGCGGATATGGCGTTCTCCAACGTGGTCGGCTCCAACATGTTCAACATGCTGATACTTTCGGTGGACGACATGCTCTACTTCAAGGGACCGATCACATCACACGTGTCCTCAATCAACCTCGCCACCGCCGTTATCGTTATGGGTATGACCGGGGTGGTGATCACCGCGCTCGCCGTGCGCAGACAGCGTAAGTTTCTCAGACTCTCCTGGGCCAGCTGGGCGCTGGTGGCAGGGTTTATCATAAACATCATCCTGGTGGTCTCCTCAAAGTAAGCTGCACGAGGGCTCAAGCAGAGGGCAAGTTTGGGTATTAAAAATGACATAAAAGCCTTCCGTATCCGCGGCTGGTTTTGTCCTTGACAAGGAATGTGGGGTGGGTATCATTAAGTTCCATGTGTGGATTCTTTGCAATCTCCTTCTCCAGCCAACGTGCCGATCTCGGTAAGATACTCTACCGGGCCGGAACAAGGCTTGCTTACCGCGGATACGATACTGCAGGGGTGGCGACTATCTCTGAAGGCGGGAGGCTTGATCTCAGAAAGGACGCGGGTGAGGTCGAAGAACTCAACGAAAAGCTGGGGTTCTCGGAGATGACAGGTCAGCGCGGGATAATCCAGCTTCGTTGGGCCACTTTTGGATTTCCTAATCATCAAAACTCCCAGCCCCATCACGATTGCCGCAGGTTTCTCGTGGGGGCCCACAACGGGAACATAATCAACACCCGCAGCCTGCGCGATGAGCTTTCCTCAAACGGTCATATACTGCTCGGTGAGAACGACGGCGAGGTGATACTGCATCTTTTGGAGGAACCTTTCTATCGTAGCAGGAATCTTGTCTATGCGGCCAAGGAGGCTGCTGCCAGAATGAAGGGTGCCTATGCTTACGTTACTACCTCCCTTGACGGCGACGGGTTCGTGTCGGTAAAGAACGGTTCTTCGCTTTTCCTGGGAGTCGGGGATGGATTTCGTTGTGTTTGCAGCGATCTGGTTGCCATCCTTGACCTTACCCGAAACGTGATACAGCTTCAGGACGAAGACCTTGTCCACTTCACCTCGGATTCCCACAGGATTTACAATATCCGAAATATAGATGACCCGATCGAGCGGGAAACGCAGACCCTTTCCATTACCCCTGAGGAGATAACCAAGGGTGACTACCCCCATTTTATGCTCAAGGAGATTCACGAGATTCCTTCGAAGGCTCAAGAACTCATACGTTATCTTCCCAAAGCAGAACATACTTCCACGGTGATTGAGAAGCTTGCATCTGCGCGAAGGGTTTTCTTCGTGGGTGCTGGTTCATCGCACTTTGCAGGGCTTTTAGGCTCGTTCTACTTCGGACGACTGGCCAAGATTCCGGTAACCCCCTCATTTGGCAGCGAGTTTCTGGAGAAGTATAAGGACTGTGTTGATGAACGAGATGTAGTCCTTCTGATCTCCCAGAGCGGGGAAACCAAAGATATAAAGAACGTTCTTGACGCAATCCAGAATCGAACCCAGATTATCTCACTTGTGAACAACATCGGCTCAACCCTTGCCATGCGTTCGAGTTACGTTCTGCCAATAGCCTCCGATCTGGAGATAGCCGTGCCTGCAACCAAGACCTACGTTAACCAGGTTATTGCCCTGCTCTACCTGGCGCTCAAGATTGCGCAGACTAAAGGCACGAACGGGCTTTCGGCACGCGAGTTCCTCGCTTTGCCCGATATGCTGCAGACCGTTCTCGACGATGAAGAGAAGATAGCACCATTTGTTGATTCCCTTATCAACTGGCCTGATGCCTACTATCTGGGTTACGGGATGAGCTATCCTGTGGTGCTTGAAGGGGCGCTCAAGATGAAGGAGATAACCTATCTCCATGTGGAAGGGATGTATTCCGGGGAGTTCAAGCATGGTTCTATCTCGCGACTTGAGAAAGGCTATCCAGTGCTATTTGTGGTTTCTGCGCCTGAGAAGTACTACGTGCTTTCCCATGTTAACGAGGTCCGCACCCGCAAGGGCAGGGTTTTGACCATAGGTCCACCCGATGAGGAGCTTGAGGCGGAATCCGATCTCTACTTCAAGTTGCCCCAGGCTCACCCGGTGCTCATGCCCATCCTTTCGACCGTTCCCCTGTACATGATTGCCTATAGAACCGCGGTGGGTAGAGGGTTTAACCCGGATCGGCCTCGCAACATCTCAAAGACCATAACAGTGGATTAGATTATGAGATTTTTGAAGGTCGTCGGGCTGTTGTTTATTTTCGCCGGGGTTCTTTCCGCTCAGTATTACTACGGCAAGAACAAGGTCCAGCGAAAGGTTGAGCCGACGTATACCTATGAAACCGAGCACTTCTCCATCTACATCCAAGAGGGTGGAGAACCCTTGGCCCGGTTCGCCGCCGAGGTACTTGAGGAGGCCTATAAACAGCACTCATCTGATTTTGGGTTTGATCTCGGTGTAAAGATCCCGGCGATCATCTATAAATCCCAGCCTGACTTCGCCGCCACCAACATTATCCTTGAGCCGATTGAGGAGTCCATAGGCGGGTTCTCAGAGCTTTTCAAGAACCGAATCGTGGTACCCTTCACCGGCTCCTACAAGGAGCTGCGCCACGTGCTTTACCACGAGCTTACCCACATCTTTCAGTTCGAGCTTTACTTCTCCCTTACCATCTCTAACCTTTTCTCGCTAGTCCCCGGCTTTATGCCGCCTCTCTGGGTTATGGAAGGCTCGGCGGAGTTCTGTTCATCCCACGGCGGGGAGGATGCAGACGCCTTTATGCGCGACCTTCTTGTATCAAATAACGTAATCCCTTTAGAGGAGTTTGAGTACTACGCCGGCTACGTCGTCTACCGGCAGGGTGAGAGTGTGTTCCTTTTCATCGAGGAACGCTACGGACGGGAGAAGGTCTTTGAACTGCTGCATGCTATCAAACTCAGAAGCAACATGGATGCGGCTTTTAAGAAGGTCTTCGGGATGAACGTCGAGGATTTCGGTACCGATTGGCTTAACTGGCTCAGGATGCGTTACCTGCCGGATATGGAGAATCTTGAGAACCGAAAGACCCAGGCACGACTCCTTACCGATCACGAGAAGGACTTCAGCTACTACAACGGCAGCGTGGCGCTTTCGTCTTCAGGAACCAAGATAGCCTACGCCACCAGCAAGGGTGATTACATCACCGTAAATGTCATAAGCGCCTTTGACGGCAAGCATCTGAAGAGGCTCATCAAGGCAGGACGTTCCGCCACCTTCGAACGCCTTCCCCTTCTGCGCAGGAGCCTTGCCTGGTCGGCTGACGAATCTCATCTTGCAGTAGTTGGCTTTTCACGAAGCAAGCCGGTGCTCTTATGGATTGACTATGCCTCGGGAAAGACAGAAAAACGATACGAGCTCAAGGTAGACGACGCCTATGCTCCGGCTGTCTCTAGAAACCGCGTTGTCTACGTAGGCATCAAGGAAGGGCAGAGCGATCTATATTCCCTCGATCTTGCCTCCGGTCGTATCGAGCGTCTGACTTATGATCTGTACGAGGAGGCCGATCCTTCCTTTGACCGGGACCTCATCCTTTACGTTTCGGACAGGCCCGATGCCGGTGAAACCTGGGAGGTGGGAAGCTATGCTGTATGGGAACTCCTTGTATCCGGACGCACGAAACGCATCACTCACCGGTTTGCGCATATTGCTTCCCCGTATCGAATAGAGGAAAACCTTTACTTCATCGGCCCGGGTTTTCAGCTTTATACCTTTTCTCAAGACGACTCGACCCTTACTGCGCTCACCAACTGGTTCGAGAAGATCGAGGAGTTTTCTCCTTCCTTTAGCGGCAAGACGGCGATGCTTGTCTACAACAACACTGGCTGGGACGTGGCCATGCTTAACGGTCAAATTACCTCGTTGGTATCCACACAGGAGGCTGATACATCAGAGGTTACTTCCGAACCTTACCTTTACGAGGAGGAAGAGGTTACGCTCGAAGATTTTTCACGCTATCGCGCCTCATTCTCGCCCGACTACATCTACGGTTCAGGGGCCTACTCCAGTCTTTACGGGGCAATGGGAAACTTCAGTTTAGGCATAAGTGACATGCTTGGGGATCACCGTATCTACATAGACGCAAATCTTTACGGTGACATACTTTACTCCGATATCGCGGTCTCTTACTGGTATCTCAAGCACAGGGTAGACTTTGCAGTAGGTGCATTTCAGTTTGCCGATTTCTTTATGTACTGGACCTCGGATTCAACCTTTAATTACATTGAACGAGCCCGCCGCGGTGTAAGCACCCTGATCTCCGTTCCTGCAAGCAAGTTCTTCCGCGTCCAGACAGGGGCGGATGCGATGGCGGTGACTCAGCACGAATATCTGGACTGCCGGTTTGTGAGCTACTCGCAGTTTGAGCCGACTTACGACACGTTTTACACCCAGCCTTTGTTCCAGACCAGCGGTGCTATTATCTTTGACAACGCCTTGTGGAACTATGCTACGCCTATGCGTGGCTTAAGGTTGAGGCTCGGCGGATACTCCTCCGTATTCTCCTCGCTTAAGTATCAAACGGTTATGACCGATCTAAGGGGGTATCTGGGGATCACACGTAGTGCCTCGTTCGCCATTCGGGGTTTTGGTGGCGCAAGTTTTGGTAAGGATAACGAATACTTTACCCTGGGAGGAGCCTATGACGTTCGCGGGTACAGTACCTACTACCCCGACTTTGGATCGAAGGTGTTTTTTTCAAATTTAGAACTGCGAGTGCCGTTTGTTAATCAGTTGGATATTGCCTTTCCGGTTCCACTCACCATTAGCGGCATCCGCGGAGTAGTGTTTACCGACGCAGGTTTCATCTGGGATGAGGAATCGCCTGTGTTATGGGAGAACGGCAATCTTGTTGACCTCAAGGCGAGCTACGGAGCCGGTATCCGTTGGCTTTTCGGCTACTGGATGCTCAAACTCGATTTTGCAAGACCGTATCAAACAGAAGAAGATAAACCATGGCGCGTTCACTTCAGACTGGGAGCGGATTTTTGATGAGAAGATTGGCTTCTTTTGCGTTTTTTGCGGTAATCGTGGGTGCAGGTTGTGTTCGGGTTGTAAGGCCGCCTTCTGATTTGATCTACGAGGATGTTCCCCAGTACGCATGGGAAAGCCTTAAACAGCAGGGTTCTTTCAGGTTTGATTACTACGTGGTTCGCAGTTCTATGCAGTTTGAGGTTCAGGGTTCAGGCGTCGTGGTTTTGCCGGATGCCCTGCGATTTAAGGGCACATGGCGGATGGGGGAAGAAGAGCGCGTTCTTAATCTGGCCGCCGCTGGAGACTACCAGCTTGAGAGGCAGGGCAGCGAATGGATACCCCGACAGAAGAGTGAGGAGGCGAAGATCCTTGAGCAGGCCGATCGAGTGATCCGCAAGGCGCTTCTTCGCAGGAAGGGAAGGGGATTTGAGCTGGTTGAAGACGATGGGGAAACGATTACTTACTCATTCCAGCCGAACCTCTTTTATCTTGACCCCGGCTTTGAGAAGAAATACACCGCCGAGCTTGTGGTGGATGGACGCACGTTTCTTCCTAGAAAGATAAACGCCCGCTCCGATGATGACGACATCCAGTTCAAATTCAGCGTCTTGGGTGTCAACAGGCGCAAAAAAATCAGGATTCCGTTTTCGGAAAACTTCAAACTCACCTATGCTCTTGAAGAAGGTAGATTTGCCGAGGCTAAGTCGGTGCTTCGCAAGCGCCTGAAGGATGTGGGCCGCGCATCGCGTATGCGCATCAAAGCAGGGAACCTCGAAGCAGCACTTACATTTCCCGTGGACAAACAAGTGGCAGAGATCCTTGGCGAACCGGGCCAGCTGGTTATTCTGGGTCTTAACCTTGAGGGCGCAGGTCCACAGATCAACACGCGAGGGGAACTCTCGGATATCTTCCACATCGCCGATACCGTAGCCGTGCCCGTGGTGCGATCCGTAGGGGTTGGTTTCGACTCACTCAGTCGGCCCCTGCTTGAGTTAACCATTACAAACCCAGAGCCTCGATCACGTGCCTTTGACTATCTTGGGGTGGCGGTCGATGGGGTGCTTTATGAGGTCCTTCCGGTTGACAATCCCACGGATGTCCTTAGGATTGCTAACGTGACCACATACGAGGAAGCCATTGCATTGAGCATAAAGCTGCAGAGGCCGTTCAACGGGCAACTGCGGTTCCTGGATCAGGAAAGACTCAGATGAGATTCGATTTTGTTCTTGCACTCTACGCAGTCGTTATCATGATCCTTACAATGTATGCCGTGCATGCCTGGATTATGTTCTTCTACTACATCCGCTCTCGCCACAAGAAGCCTCTGCAGGCCAAGGCCATCGAGAAGTTCCCTCTGGTATGCGTCCAGCTGCCGATGTACAACGAGAAGTATGTGGTTGAGCGTCTTTTGAAGTGGGTAACCAGGCTTGATTGGCCCCGTAATAGACTGGATATTCAGGTGCTTGACGATTCAACCGACGAGACCACTGAGATATGCCGTCGTCTGGTTAAGTATTACCGTGCAGAGGGCTTTCGCATACGTTTGCTGCACCGGACGGATCGCGAGGGCTACAAGGGCGGTGCGCTTACCGAGGGTCTTCGTAAGACTCGCGCGTCATTGGTGGCGGTTTTTGATGCCGATTTCCTGCCCCCGCCGGATTTCTTGAAAAGAACCATTCCCTATTTCTCTGATCGGAAGGTTGCAGTGGTGCAGTCGCGCTGGGAACACATAAACCACGACTACTCTATACTCACCCGCGTACAGGCCATCCTTTTGGATCAGCACTTTGCCATCGAGCAGCAGATGCGCAACCGTTTTGGCCACTTCATGACTTTTAACGGAACCGCCGGGGTGTGGCGCAAGCGTGCCATCGAGGACGCAGGCGGCTGGGACGGCAACTGCCTTGCCGAGGATGTAGATTTAAGCTTCCGTGCCCAGCTGAAAGGGTGGAAGTTCATCTATCTCAACGACTTGAAAAGTCCATCAGAACTTCCCATTGATGTCGCCGGCTTCAAATCACAGCAGTTCCGCTGGGCCAAGGGAACCATCCAGGCCGGTAAAAAGCTCCTGCCCTCTATCCTTTCAAGCAAACTGAGCTTCCTTTCCAAGTTCGAAGCGGTGGTTCACGTTACGGCACATCTGGTGTACCCTCTTCTATTGATGCTTGCACTTCTCACCTTGCCGCTTCTGTTGGTTCGTAACTCGGGTGCAGATTACCGTTCCTACTTTGTGTTCATGAGCGTATTCTCTATCGGGGCTTTACCGTACTTTCTGCTTTACTTCTTTGCCCAGAAGGATTCCTATCCGGATTGGAAAAGCCGTCTGGGTGCCATTCCCTTTGTGATCTCGGCTGTGATGGCGCTTTGTGTGAACAACAGCATCGCAGTGATTGAAGGTTTCCTGGGCAAAGCATCTGAGTTCGTGCGAACCCCCAAGTACAACATTACGGCCCGGGACATAGCTGATCATAAAAGGGGATATCGTGCCAAGCTTAAGCCGTCGACATTTGTCGAGCTTGGGCTGGGGATCTACCTTACCGCGACCGTCGTCTACGCTCTTGTGACCATGCAGTTCGCCATACTTCCTTTCATTGTACTTTACGCATTCGGCTTCCTTTACTTCAGCCTTTCTGCGATCTCGACTGCGCTTAAGAAAGATCGGGTGAGTGTAAGGGTACCCGTGTATGATAGAGCTGAAACCCCCTGAGGCTCTTCGTTCTCCTTGCTGCGGCCTCAAATTAAACTATAATCGAGAGGAGTTGTTTGTAAAAAATGCAGACTGGTTTACCATTTAAAAGATGGTATACCTGTTATACTCAGAGAGGAGGCCGGGGAGAAATAATGAAAAGAATCGCTATCTATCTTTTGTTGATTGCTTCTGGATTGTGGGCACAGCCGCGAGTTGTTTCAACCTCCCTTGCAGGGGTTCAGGTTAAGATTGACGCTCCCGGTGAGATTGGACTTTTACACTCTCACGGCAGGATAAATCTTGCCTCGCTTTATCCAGATGCCTGGGTGATCGGTGAGCCAGGAGGTCCGGCGTTGCCTCGTTATCGAATCATACTCGGGGTTCCGACCGAGGGGGATGTGCATTTTAGCTACTCATTCGGCCCCTCACGTGAGCTTCGTGGAATCGAAGTTTCCACCTACGAGGTCCCGGCGATCGGCCCTGAGCCAAAACCGGCGCTTGATTGGGCAGACGACCTTGAGCCAGTGAGTTTTAACCTCACGCGATGGCGCGGATGCCGGGTGGCCGTTATTGAGGTTACCCCCTTGCGTTACGATTACGACGAGCGGCGTCTTATTCTCTACGATGGGATAACCATTAACCTGACCTTTGAGAATCCTTCGTCGACCGGGGTCATTCCCGCGCGGAATGATCCTGCGGAACGCATCTATGAGGCTGCGCTTTTGAACTATGATCAGAGCAAGGGTTGGCGTCTTTATCCCCAGGCCGTTCCTTCAAACCCCTTTGAAGGATCAACCAACTGGGTCAAGGTAACCGTTTCAGAAGACGGTGCCTACAGGATTCGTTTCCGAGACCTTAAAAAGATCGGGGTCGATCCAAAGAAAATAGATCCACGAACCCTGCGGTTGCTCTACCCTGACCAGCGAGGCCCTGAGGAGCCATTGCCGGATACGTTGGCAGAACTGCCTGTCTACGTGCATGGGGAATCCGACGGGTCGCTTGATCGCCACGATTACATCGTTTTCTTTGCACGCGGTGCAAATCATTGGGACTTTGATGAACGAAGCTTTAAGGTCAATCCATTTGTTCATGAGAACGTCTACTGGTTAACCTGGGGCGGTGAGAAGGGACGTCGCATCCGGACTCGCGCAGCTTATCCATTATCTGAGGATGCTGTAACTACTGCCCAAAGCGTGCTTCACTTTGAGGAAGATCATGAATGTCCTGGTCGTTCCGGGCTCCTGTGGTTGTGGAAGGCCATTACGAAGAGCACGGTCGCCGCTGTAGATACGTTTCTTCTGGATCTCTCCGGCGTGACTCGGATAGATACATTTACCTTTAGAGCTTACACTACTACTGAGGAGACGGGTTTTCGTTTGCTTTTTGAGGGTGATACGCTTTATTACAGGGATGTAGCCGGATGGGGTACCAATCCGCCATACTATACCGTTGTTTCTCCGGATGTGGTTATAGATGAGGAGTTGTTTTTAGAGATAGAGGTATTCGGACCCGGACAGCAGGAGTTGTATCCTGACTGGATACGTGTGGTAGCAGAGCGTGAGCTTTCATTCAAGCATGGGTCGTTCTGGGTTCAGCTTGACGGACAAGGTACTTATCTCTTTACCAACCTCAGATCGGCTCCGTTCATCTTCGACGTCAGCGAGCCTTCTGATCCTGTAATTTTGACGGACTGGGAACTTAGCCGTGGAAAGCTCAGGATGAGTGCTCGGACAGTGAAAGATGTGCCGATCTGGGTAACTGAGGAGCGCAGGTTGCTAACTCCAGGTCTAGAGAAGGCCGAACCAGGAAAGCTTTGGAACGAGGACTGGTCGGTTGACTATCTTGTACTCTCCACCAACGAGAACCTGGATGCCGCTCAGGCTTTTGTGGAGTACCGCAGCCAGAATCTGAAGATGAGTGGGGTGAATTTCCCAAGGGCAAAGGCAGTTGCTTTGGCAGATGTAGTTCAGGACTTCGGCTACGGATTGGCCCAGCCGCAGGCAGTACGCCACTTCCTTTCCTACGCCTACGAGAAAGGTGGTGGCCGTCCGTTCTACGCTTTGATCCTTGGCGACGGGACCTACGACTACAAGAACAACCTGAACTATACGTCGAGGCCCGAGTATTTCCTCATCTACACCTCGGGTTACGTAATCGATCCCAATGTTTACGCGTCTCAGGCTGCCGCTAAGGAAGGCTGGTTTGTAGAATTCGATGAGGAAGGGAAGTTTTTCCCTGAGATGTCTATAGCAAGGATTACCGCACGCGACCTTCGAGAGGCTTACGCGGCGCTCGATAAGATAAAGGCCTACGAATCCGCCCCACGCGAGGCTTGGAGTACACGGGTACTCTTGCTTGCCGACGATTACTACAAGGGTACGCCTACAGAGATTGACTCAGGGATGAATCATATCCCTGCCAACGAAGGTATTGCCAAACTGCTTTCCCCGGAGTTCGATCCGGTCAAGGTTTATCTTTCCGATTACGCACTCGTCGGTGGAAAGAAGCCCGACGCCGAAAAGGCGCTGATTGATGCGTTGAATCAAGGGGCGTTGCTTTGGTTCTTCTTCGGACATGGTAACGGAAGCCAGCTGACCCATGAGAAGGTGTTCATGAATACCGACGTTCCAAAGGTACGCAACGGCAGCAAGCTTCCTTTCGCAATGTTCTGTTCGTGCGGGGTGGGTCGTTTCGATGATACCCGTTGGGAGTGTGTCGCAGAGGAGCTTTTACGTAGCGAAGCAGGAGGCGTGATCGCCGCCATTGCGGCTACCAAGGGAACCGAGGCCGGTTCTAACAAGCTACTCGCGGATAGCTTGGCTCGCGCGTTCCGCAACGTAAAAAATTTGAACGTTGGGGACCTCTTTTTCGCCATGGGCTATGCGCCCGATTCATTTGGCAATCCTAGTAAAGATCAACTCTATGTCCTGTTCGGGGATCCGGGTATCCCGTTGCTATTCCCGACAGCGCAAAGTTTTGAATCGGAGGTGGAGAGCTTCGCTACTGGAGATACCGCAGTGATCTCGTTTGAGCCACCGATGACTTCGGGGAAGTGGTTTTCTTCAGCCTATGGGAGTTGGGTGAGAAAGACATCTTCTGGAATAACGGAGACTTACTACGCCAAGGGAGAGGTGCTTTACCGCGCCCGTGGTGAGCTTGACGGTGGAGAGCGAACCCTGCGGTTTCTTGTTCCAGCAGGGATAAAGCAAGGGGATTCCGCCTACTGGCACGTGGCTTGTGCTGACGAGGACTCAATCTATACCTACCCTCTCCTTCTCGACGGAATCAGCGTAGACAGTGTTGGCTGGACAACCACCGACTCCGCAGGACCTCAAGCTCGGCTTTTGGTCAACGGGCTTGAGGTCGTCGACAGGGACACGGTGCCGCCGTCTTTTACCCTGACGGTCGAGCTCGAGGATCCATCAGGGATAAACCTTACCGGACTGGCCGGCTGGAAGGGCGACTCACTCAGCCTTGTGATCAATAACAAGGTTATCGATCTGGCGAACTATTTCGAGTACGAGGTGACTGGCGATGGTCTTGCAACGAGGGGGGCTGCAGACATTCCGGTTGACCTGACCAGCGAAGAGAATTCACTTACCCTCCACGCGGTTGATAACCTGCTTAATTCAAAAGACTACAATCTTACCCTCTATACCTCTTTTGTGCGTGAGCTTGAGATCGCGGACCCGCTGGTTTACCCCAACCCTGTTTCTATCACAGCCGAGTTTACGTTCGATTTGAGCGCCGCCTCAAGGGTAACGATACAGATCTTCACGGTAAGCGGTCGGCTGGTGCGTCGGTTGCCTGCGTTTTCTTACCCGGCAGGGTTCGGTGCTTACTTCTGGGACGGCCTTGATGCGGAGGGCAGGCCTCTGCCAAACGGGGTCTACATCTACCGTTTGAGTGCCGAAAGCGAAGACGCGTGGTTGCCTAACGCACGTACCGCGGTTACCGGAAAGTTCATCGTCGTTCACTAACCCTGTGGCAGAGATACTCTGGTTGGAGCCTACCCGAGAGACTAACCTGCCTCCTACCAGTATCTTCTTTGCTTCGGGTAGATTTGTTCTTTCCACCTTTGTGCTTGGTGATCTCGATGTTGATAGACGAAGTAAAGCCTACCGGAGGATTGTTGAGGTTATCATTGAGCGATCCCAAGAGCTCGCTTTGGGTGATGTCAGGGTGAAGCACTCCAGGTTGTCCAGCGAGATAGTAGGTTCAGTCTTTCCCCCCTATTCTTTTCCTAAACCACCGAACGATCTTTCACCCGCAACATCCTTTCCAGATATTATTGCGGAACAGGAATTACTCCATGGGAAGCTGGAGAAGGCCGATAAACTCAAGCTTATCTTCCAGGCGGTCTACGGCGGTGAGCATCTGCTTCCCGATCCTGAAGCGGCGTGGAAGTGCCTAGAGAACGAATGGGATTCCATAGAACCGGAAAGTAAGGCAGGAAAGAGGCGTGTTACGGGTACGGGTGTTATGGGTGTTATGGGTACGGGTGAGCCGCTTGCCGAGCGAATCTCGCCTGAAGGTGATCTTTACCGAATCAATCTGAGGCCTGCGAAGGAACTTGGGGTTGATCTAAGGGAGTTTTTTGAGGCGGTGAAGCGGTCGGCAGAGGTCGTTACCGCGGATCGCGCAAGGAGTGAGGCTCGCATACTACCCCAGTCCCGGTCGGTTGGAATAGAGCCGGATATGGTTCCCAAGGGGCCTTTTCACCACTCGAAATCCTATAGAGAGAGGGTTTCGCCTGCCTACCGTCTGATTCATGCGGCCGAGATCGGGGGTCTTTTGATTAAATGATTGACAAGCGGGAGTTGTTTACTATAGTGAGCAAGAAGGAGGATAGATGCTCGTTCGTCACTTTACCGAGGTAAAACAGGACAAGGTAGATACTGAGGGTGCGAAGGGTGTAAAGATCCGCTGGCTTATATCCAAGAATGAAGGGGCACCGACCTTCGCCATGCGTGAGTTTGAGGTTGAACCTGGCGGTTACACCCCTTACCATTCCCACGACTGGGAGCACGAGGTGTTTATCCTTGAAGGCGAAGGTGTAGCGGTTGGTGCCGACGGTGAAACCTCTATCAAACCTGGCATGGTGGTTTTCGTGCCCGGCGGCCAGATGCACAACTTCCGCAACACAGGTACCCAGACGTTACGTTTTCTATGTCTTGTTCCGCATAACCCGTAACACCCGTGACACCCGTAACACGCCAACACGTTACTTCAACGTGGTGGCAGGTTGTGAGTTTTAAGAACCTTGTAAGGATCAAACAAGGAGGAGATATTATGAATCAATCCCTCGAAGATTCCTTAGTAGAGTTTTTCAGACATACAAACGTTTCTTGTGCAATTTTAAAGACCCTTTGCGAATTCAAGGAGCCTGTTAAGTTCGATCAACTGGTGGATAGGGTAGGTTCAGTCATGACCGACCGCATCCCGGATTACGCGAT
The DNA here is from genome assembly GCA_030670165.1 of Candidatus Stahliibacteriota bacterium. GTDB lineage: Bacteria > Hydrothermota > Tepidihabitantia > B3-TA06 > B3-TA06 > B3-TA06. The sequence goes on from DAOVCF010000003.1 coordinate 33,414, forward strand.
TGAAGGAGCGGTTCGGGCGGCTTTAAAGCTTCTGAAAACCACGGGATGGGTTCACAAGTCCGACGACGGGTTTAGCCTGACCGATTTAGGGCGCGACCTGGCATCAAGGATCACGGAGTGTAAACCGAGAGGGTTTTAGCATTAGAAGTCTTGAGGTGTAACGTATCCTTAATCCGTAGGGGTCGACGTTGGCGTTTTGGACGCCCGCTTCGCCTCAGATCGGCCCACAATCTTATTATTGAATCGAGGACTTATCAACTCGGTCGGGTTCCCTTCTTGAGAATCTCCTTGTCTATCTTTAGTTTAAGTTCACTGATCCGGTCGCGGTAGATGACTGCTTTCTCGAAGTCCAACTGATCAGCCGCCTCCTTCATCTCCTCCTGTAACCTGGCGATCGTCGCCAGACGCTCCTCCTCGTCTTTTGGCTCGTGACCAAGATCAATCTCTTCTATCTTCCTGGCGTCGGCGACCCCGGTGGTGGCCATTACCTGCTGGATGGATTTTTTTATGGTCTGCGGGGTTATCCCATGGTCGGTGTTGTATCGGATCTGTTTTTTTCGGCGCCGCTCCGACTCTTGCATGGCCGCCCGCATGGAGTTTGTTATCCTGTCTGCGTAAAGGAGCACCAGACCTTCCACGTTTCGCGCGGCCCGGCCCGAGGTTTGAATCAGCGACCGTGTATCGCGCAGGAACCCTTCCTTGTCCGCGTCCAGGATCGCTACAAGCGAGACCTCGGGTAGATCAAGTCCTTCCCTTAAAAGATTTATCCCCACCAGCACGTCGAACTCGCCTAATCGCAGACCGCGTAACAATTCCACCCTCTCAAGCGCGTTGATCTCCGAGTGCATGTAGTGCACCTTAAGCCCCATCTCGGCAAGGTAGGTGGCGAGGTCTTCGGCCATCCGCTTGGTCAGGGTTGTAACCAGGGTACGCTCCCCCCGCTCAACGCGCACGCGTATCTCCTCTATGAGATCATCCACCTGATTGGCGGTTGGCCGGATTATCATCGGCGGATCAACCAGACCGGTTGGACGTACCACAAGATCGATTATCCTGTCCTTAGAGTTGATGAGTTCGTAGGCTCCAGGAGTTGCCGAGGTGTAGATGCGCTGACCGACCAGCGACTCGAACTCGGCGAACTTCAAGGGCCGGTTGTCAAGCGCCGATGGCAGTCTGAACCCGTGATCCACCAGGTTCTGTTTGCGAAAGCGATCGCCCTTGTACATCCCGTCCACCTGAGGCACGCCTACGTGCGATTCGTCCATGATGGTCAAAAAATCCTTGGGAAAGTAGTCCAGAAGACACCAGGGTCTGGATCCAGCCGCTCTGCCTGAAAGATGCCTGGAGTAATTCTCGATACCCGGGCAATAGCCTACCTCCCTGAGCATCTCGATGTCGTAGCGGGTTCTGGTTTTCAGTCTCTGCGCTTCAAGGAGCTTTCCCTGGC
>DAOVCF010000091.1 GCA_030670165.1 Candidatus Stahliibacteriota bacterium
AACCTCCCCATAAGGGTCCAGATGCTCTCACGCTTCGTCGGGCTGGCAGAACGCAAAAAGACATTGGCAGACCTGGCCGAAGGCAAGGTGGACGTCTTGATCGGCACCCACGCGCTTTTGGCGGATTCGGTCTCCTACAACGATCTGGGGCTTTTGATCATTGACGACGAGCACCGGTTCGGGGTTCGCCAGAAGGAGAAGATTAGAAGAAAGAAAGCCGAGATAGACACCCTGACACTGACCGCTACGCCGATCCCGCGAACGCTCTACATGAGCCTGGTGGGCATAAGGGACGTATCGAGGATCGAGACCCCGCCCGTTGGCCGAAAGGACGTGGTGACCGAGGTATCTAACTGGTCGGACGATATGGTAATGGAATGGGTGCTGCGCGAGCGCTCAAGGGAAGGGCTGGTGCTCTTTATACACAACAGGATCGAGACCATCGAATCGTTAAGACGCAGGCTGGAAAGGCTTCTGCCGGGTTTAAGGATGCAGACCGCCCACGGACAGATGCCGGAGCGGGAGCTGGCAGGGATTTACGATAGATTCCTGGAGCACAAGGTAGACGTATTGATCTCCACCGCCATCCTTGAGGCAGGGATAGACATACCGGATTTAAACACCATCATCGTTGACAGAGCCGATCTCTTCGGTCTGGCCGATCTGCATCAGCTTCGCGGAAGGGTCGGCAGGAGCCAGCGCCAGGGATATGCCCTTTTTATCGTTCCGCGAAGGACCACCGACGACGCCAAGAAGCGGCTGGCGGCAATCAGGGCTTACGCGGAGCTGGGAGCGGGATACAGGCTGGCTGTGCGTGACATGGAGATGCGCGGGGTGGGAAACCTTTTGGGAACACAGCAGCACGGCCACGTGAACGCTATAGGCTTCACCCTGTACACAAAGCTCCTTTCCGAGGCGGTGGCGAGATTAAAGGGCGAGGAGTGGCTTGCCGAGCCGGTGCTGGAGATTGATCACGGCGCGTACCTGCCAGAGACCTACATTTCAGACCCGGCGGAGCGGGTGTCGCTGTATAAACGACTATTATCGGTGGAGGAGGAGAGAGGGATCGACACGTTGCACGAGGAGTTAACCGACCGCTTCGGTGAGATGCCTGAAGCTGCTTTGAAAATACTGGATATTGCCAGGGTTCGTGTGCTTGCACGAAAGAAGAAGGTAAGCAAGGTTAGCTTCCGAAAGGATGCCTGGTTTATACTCACAGCCGACCGCACCCTGCGCGGCACCGGCCCGTTTGAGACATTACTGGATCAGCTAAGGAGATTATAGCACAAGCCTCAGCGTGCCCCAGTCGAGTATCACGTCAACCTTAAAAATGGGCTAAAGACTCTACCTGCTTTATCACCCGATCTTCCACGCCCAAGAACCGGAACAAACCAATACAAGATGCTTGCCCAACCTCGCTCCGGCCTGGGGAGCAGCCCACAATAAAACCTTCTCCACCCAGTCGCGATCCGGAACATCATTCGATTCACGGGCATAGGTGGTGCTTGGCAAACCGGCAGCCTCCCCAGCACTAGACTTTAGAAACGAGCAGAATCCATACTTACCCAATGCCTGGGCCATCCCCCGGTAATGATCGGGCAAAGGGTTCTTAAGGTCAAAAGATACGATAGCAAGTGAAGCCATTCGACCTCCTCCTTTGTTCGGATTGCTATAGCAGTAACTTATATTAACTCCCTTTTCAGGCATGTCAAGTCCTCTCTCCCTGCTTGACACAAGCATCCCGCAAGGTTACACTTCTATCAAAGGAGAGACTGATTGAGCACACAGACAAGCTATGTCCTTGATGAGTTGCGCAACGAGGCAGAATACCCGGCTTATGCCTCTGGCAAATCCGGGCTTTTGAAGATTCAAGATGCCCCCAAGGAGTCCGAGGCTATCTACGCTTTCCCTTGCTTTCAGTATGCGAAGTCTCTTGATAAAAACCCTACCCAGGTTGCTGAAGAGTTGGCTCAAGAATGGAATAAGATGCGTCAATCCAAAGAGTGGCCCCAGGAATGGTTCCCTACCTCTGTCCTCGACCACTTCGAAGCCTCAAGAGGTTACGTAAATGTATTTGTAGATCAAAAGACTCTCCTTGCACGAATACTCAAAGACCTGCTAGATTATGGTGAAAAATATGGTTCCTACCCGAAACTCAACAAGACCATGGTGGTTGACTACTGCTCGCCCAACATCGCCAAGCCCTTGTCGGTAGGGCACTTAAGGTCAACCATCATCGGCCAGGCGCTCATAAATATACTGCGAGTAAGGGGATACCGAGTAGTGGGCATAAACTTCATGGGTGACTGGGGAACGCAATTTGGTAAGCTTATTTATGCGTTCGAACAGTGGGGGGATGAAAAAAAACTTGAGTCAAATCCGATCCAGCATCTATTGGAACTTTACGTGCGTTTTCACAAAGAGGCCAAGGAAAATCCGGCTTTGGAGGATGACGCGCGAGCCGCATTCAAGAGATTACAGCAGGGAGGAGAAAAGGAGCGAGCGCTCTGGCAGCGCTTCCGAGAAAGTAGCCTTGAGGCCTTCGAAAAAACGGTAGCCCGACTGGGGGTTAAGTTTGACCACAACTGGTTTGAGAGCGACTTCGAAGGCAAAGCTGATGAGTTAGTGGATGAGCTATTGGTCAAAGGAATCGCCGAAGAATCCGAAGGAGCAATAATAATCCGATTCGAACCTTTATGGCCAGCCGAATCTCCTGAGCCTCCGCCAGCCCAACCTCCACTTGTAATCCGTAAGTCTGACGGAACCACCCTCTACCCGACACGCGATTTGGCATCCGCCGTGGAGCGGATCGAACGCTGGCAGCCGGTTCACAAGCTTCTTTACGTAGTGGCATCGGAGCAGACGCTTTACTTCACGCAGCTATGGAATACCCTCGAAAAAATGGGATACCCTGACATCCTGCGTCACATAAACTTCGGGATGGTCTCTCTGCCCACGGGTAAGATCTCCACACGCGAGGGTCGGATTGTTTATTTGGACGACTTGCTGGATCAAGCTAAGGAGCGTGCAGCCCAGATAATAAAAGAGAAGAACCCGGATATGGATGAGGGTTCAAGGAGTAAGGTAGCGCGGCAGGTAGGCATAGGAGCGGTTATCTATGCCGACCTTTCCCAGGATCGCATAAAGGATATAGTTTTCGACTGGTCAAAGATGCTTGCCTTCGAGGGCAACAGCGCTCCTTATCTGCAGTACGCGGCGGTGCGGTGCGCTAAGATTCTCGAAAAGGCAAAGTCCGAGGATAGAGAAGGGTTAGATACGCTGAATGAGCAAGATATCCCAGCGCTTGCCGAAGAGTTAAAGGAGCCGGAAAGCGTTAAACTTTTGATGCATCTGGGCCGTTACCCCCAGGCGATAGCAGAGGCCGCAGAGCGTTACGCTCCCCACGTTTTGGCCTCCTACCTATACGATCTGGCCACCGCACTCAGCAGGTTCTACACCGAGGTGCCTGTTCTTAAAGCCGAAACCGATGCGGCGCGTCTGGCAAGGCTGACGTTAGTTGATGCCACCGGACTTGTCCTTCGCCGAGGGCTTGAGCTTCTGGGAATCGAGACGCCTGAGGAGATGTAGGCCATCCCACACGTCTGCTTCGCCCGACAGGGAGGCGGCAACAGCTCCATCCCCGGCGTAGCACTGTGGTACGAAGTAAGCGTAACCTACAAACTGGTCGAATAGAAATTATTCTGCCAAGAATTGCAAGGAGTGTTAATGCGTAACTTACTGAAAAGGTTCGGTGTTGTTCTGATGGTTGTGCCGGGGTTGCTTCTGGCGACCCAAAAGATCACCATCATTCACATCAACGACACCCATGGTCAGATAGAGGCGATCCAGACCCGTAACGGTAAGGCCTACGGTGGATTCGCGCGGGTTGCTTATCTGGTAGATTCGTTGAGGAGCGAGGCTGAGGCAGAGGGTCGCACATTTTACTTTCTTCACGCGGGCGACGCCCTGCAAGGGCCGCCTGTATCCAATATGAGCAAAGGCAAGCTTGACTTCGAGCTTCTGAACGAGATGGAGCTCACTGCGATGGCGGTGGGCAACCACGAGTTTGATTTTGGTCAAGAAAACCTCAATGAACTTGTGGAGATAGCACAGTTTCCGGTGATTTCGGCAAACGTTACCGATGAATCCGGCAGACTCTACCCAGCTTTTGTAAAGGAAGAGGTCGGTAGGGAACGTATCATTATAGTTGGCTTGACCACCGAAGCGACCCCGATCGGTACACATCCGGCCAACGTGAAAGGGCTTAGCTTCCTTCAAACGGATTCGGTGATCGCCGCCTTGATTGACTCGCTCGGGTACGGAAAGCGGGATCTGGTGATAGCACTGACGCACCTGGGTTTGCAGGCTGATTCGGTATTGGCCGAACGGGTGCCTGAGATTGATTTGATCGTCGGAGGACACTCACACAGCGTACTCAAACAGCCCAAAGAGGTTAACGAGGCATTGATCGTCCAGGCAGGGGCAAGGACAGTCTATCTTGGCAAGCTGGAAGCAGAACTCAAGAAAGGCAGCCTCAGGGGCTGCTCATACGAGCTTATTCTGCTCTCAGGGAAGATAGCCGAGGAACCGGATATGGCGGCAAGGATCGCCGAAGCGGGAGAGGAGTTGAACAAGCAGCTAGGCGTACCCATAGGCAAGACCAACGTGGCACTTGTGCCTGGGCTTACCGAAGCAGCCGACGAGTTGTCGCTGGGCGATCTCGTAGCCGAGATAATGCGCGAGGAGACCGGCGCGGAGTTCGCGTTCACCAACGCGGGCGGGGTCAGGGCGACCATTATCCCAGGTGACGTAACCATGAAGGATGTGCTTACCGCATTGCCATTTTCCAACACGGTGGTGGTAATGGAGCTCTCTGCGGAGCAGGTACAGGAGCTTCTGGACTACAACGTATCGCTGGGTCCTCACTCCGGAGGAACCCTGCATCTTGCCGGAGTTTCCTACGAGGTGGAAGGCAGTTCTGCGATTAACATCAGTATAGGTGGAGAGATGATCGATCCTGCCAAGACTTACAAGATCGCCACCAACAACTTTTTGGCCGCAGGCGGGGACGGCTACGCGATGCTCAAGCAGGGACAGAACATCTACGACACCGGCACAGGCGTTAACTCCCTGCTGGTGCGATACATAGAGAAGATTGGGACGATTACGTTACGCTCAGGAGAAGAGTAAGGATCCGAATTACTTAAGTTTCACCCTCCAGGCGCGTGCGTTTGAGGAATCGTCGAAAGCTGGTCAAAAGCTACCCAAAAGATGGACAAAAGATGGACAGAAGTTGGTCAAAAGCTGGTCAAAAATGGGACAATTTCGAGGTATTTGGGGAAATTTTCTATGCAGGAAGGTGGGTAGGCAGGGTATTCGTGGTTAAACTTTTGATGAACTTTACTGGGGCCAAAACCCTTGCTGCCCCTGCCCTTCAGCAGCTTTTTTATCTACCTTTGGAATTCTTGCTTGCTTTATTTGCCCCTTAGTAACTTTGCCATTGCGAACCTCCCAGCATTTCCTGACAAAAAATTTAAAGTTATCACCTTTCTCGCCTCTGATTGCGGTGTAAAGAATTTGATATCTATCTTTATCACTTTTGTCCTGTATAGCACGCCCAATTTTTAAAAACTCATCTAAAGCGTCCTTTATCCACGTTTTCTTAGGTATATCTCGGATGTGCTGTTTCTCCTTTTGCGGGACTATACTCCGGGGGGCAAAGTAAGTTTGAAGATGTTTTGTCAGTTCATTTGCCTCTACATTGAGGATTTTACACCCAAGGTGCGGATCGTGTTCTTCGCGCTGTGCCAATAAGGTAAATACATGGTCCCACAAAATTGACATGGTGTACGGTGGGATAGGATCTCCGTCGTAGAAAAGTGGAAAATTATTGTAGTTATGTTTTTTTAGTATTTCTAGCGGAACACCTACAACAGGATTCTTGGGGAAATAATCAGGGAGATAAAATTTCCCACATTCCTTTCTTAAAACTATTTGAAAATCAGCAGTTATATAACTAATAACAACAACCTCCTTTGGCAGGTTAAATTTTTCGGTTATTGTTCGTTTGGCACTGTCTGCGAACTCAACAGGCGCAAGAAAAACAACATCGTGAAAAGGTATTCTTTTGTCATGAGTGAACCACCCTTCTAAGTCTTCACAATAAGAACTAAGTTGATTTTCCTCAATGTTAGCATTTGGCTTTGCTTCACCTAGTACCCCATATTGATTATCTCTTTGTGCAAAAAGGTCTGGGGTAACAGCAGGTGCATTCTTCCTTGACATTTTTTTACCAAAGGTCAGATGACAACCAGGAATTAAGTTCTCCAAAGTTGTATCCGAAAGTAAATAGATCCCTAAAGCGAATAGCGCGTTTACTGTATCAGTATATTTAATCTGTTCTTGCTTCGCAAGCGTGTAAGCCTTGTCAAAGTCTTTCTCGTTAAGCCACGGGGCTTCCAATGTCTTCTCCAATCACCTCACCTTCTCTAAATTTCTCAAAGATATATGTGATGAGCTTTGACAAAGAACCTTCAGAAATGATTTGTGGTACAATCGTTATCTTATCCTTACTGAGAACTAGAACTTGATATGAAGAACCATCACTGTAATCGGCTAGTGAAAGATGGATATAGGGGTTTCCGTGTAGAACCGTGCAGGAAAAATTGGGGAGTAGGCGAAGTTTGTCAATAAAGTCTACGTTAGCGCTGACATCAGGAAAAACAGGGATTTTATAACGAATTTCAATTGGTTTGGCTCGGTGGTCTGGCGTAGTTTCTCGGCTTCGGCCTGTAAGCAAACGGAATTTCTTAGACGCCAATGTAATGGCCTTAGGTAATGCCGTATTAACAAAATGGGAACACCCTTTTTTACAAATGAAGTCTTTTTGGGTCGCCATACTGTAGTCGCCAATTGTTTCTGAATTCTCTACGACTTTAAAATTTATCTTGGTGATTCTTTCTCCCTCTTCAATTGCGCCTTCAAAAACATAATCAAGCGATATACCTTCCTCTTCCCACTCCCTACGCGCTTTGTAAGTTTTGTGCAGTTTTCTTTGTGATTCTTTAGGTCTATATGTCCTTGAAGCAACAAATACTTCAACACCATTATTTGCTTTAAGGTTGGTTATTATCTCCCTAAATTCATTTTGGTTGTAATAGGGGAATGCTATTTGAGGTTTGAGTCGTTCTAAATACCAGAGGATAAGATTTGACCAAATCTCTGAATTCGCAAAGGCAATAGCAAGATAAACACCTCCCTTGGAAGTGCGTTTCACTAAGAAATCTTCCTGGAATTCTATTTGTTTCCCTATGTATCTTATCCAGCGCTCTTTCTTGAGTCGGAATAATGAGGTTTCACTTTCTTCTCGGACAACACTTAAGTATTCGGATTTCTCTGCTTTCTTGTGAAGTAAATCAGAAAAATCTATGGGGCACATTACTACTTGAAATGCAAGATTGCGTTTGTGGCTCTTTAATAATTTGTCGAATTGGCGAGCTAGTTCGGTCAAATCCTTACTTATATCGACATCTGCCAAGGGCATCGCTTTCACAAGACCTCCAATGCCCCTACTATATACTCAAAACCTTCTTTGTCAAGCCCCCTGCCTTTATCAGAGGCGCTTCTTGCTTTAGCGTCCTCAAGCTCCACCTCGAACATAACAAGCGCCATCTTTTCCTGGGGGAATCCTGGTGATACCAGAATCATAAGGATCCCCAGGACCATCCAGTTCTACGTGGATGAAGAAGGAAACGTAGGCCCCAACATGATTATTCGAAATAGCACTGGCTATCCCAGCTGGGATAACGAAGTAAAGAAAGCACTTGCCCGCTGGCGCTTCAAGCCGGCTCAGGTATCCAA